>JBAZNL010000002.1 GCA_041649275.1 Candidatus Izemoplasmatales bacterium | reverse complement strand
AATACAAGGAAGAGCACCCCGACCGCGTCGTGATCTGCTACGTGAACAGCTACGCCGACGTCAAGGCGCTCTCCGACGTCTGCGTGACGAGCGCGAACGCGGAGAAGATTATCATGAACTATAAGGATCAGAAGATGCTCTACGTTCCCGACCGCAACCTCGGCATCTATCTCAGGGACAAATATCACCTCGACATCGAGGTCTGGCCGGGATTCTGCTGCATCCACAACAACCTCAAGGTCGCCCAGGTGCTCGAAATGCGGGAAAAGCACCCCGAGGCGCTCGTCCTGATCCATCCGGAAGCGCCCCTGAAGGTCCTGAAGCAGGCCGATTTCATCGGTTCGACGAAACAGATCATCGACTACGCGACGGATTCGCCGGCGCATGAGTTCATCATCGGCACCGAGGACGGAATCCTGCATCCGCTCCAGAAGAAGAACCCCGGGAAGCGCTTCTACCTGCTCACCTCCGACCTGCGCTGCTTCGACATGAAGCTGACGACGATCGAGGACGTGCTGCATGCGCTTCAGACCGACACCTACGAGATCACCGTTCCGGCCGACGTCATGGACGGCGCCCGCCGCGCCCTCGACCGCATGATGGAGATGAGTTGAAATGGACTACAAGACCGACATCCTGATCATCGGTTCCGGCCTCGCCGGGCTGGTGACGGCGCTGTTCGTCGACCCGCGTCTCAAGGTCGCGCTGGTCGCGAAGGAAAGCCTCGCCAACTCCAACTCGATGCTCGCCCAGGGCGGCATCGCCGTCGAACTCGAAGGCGATCCCGAAGGCCGGCTGAGCCACTACAACGACACCCTCAAGGCCGGCGCCTATCTGAACGATCCGGACGCCGTCCGTCTCCTCGTCGACAAGGGCGGAATCGCCATCCGGAAGCTGATGGACCTGGGGGTCGAGTTCGACCGCGACGCCGACAACCGCATCGTCTTCACGAAGGAAGGCGGCCACAGTCGCCGCCGCATCGTCCACGCGGGCGGCGACGCCTCCGGCTACCATACCACGAAGACGCTTCTCGATCTCGTGCTCGAACGCGAGAACATCGACATTTTCGAGCATGCGATGGCCCTCGACCTGCTCGTCGAGGGGGGAATCTGCCATGGCGCGAGCATCCTTCGCGGCGAAAGCGACTATTTCGCGATCTACGCCAAGAAGACGATCCTCGCCACCGGCGGAATCGGTTCCGTCTACGGCTCGACGACCAACGACCTCTCCGCCACCGGCGATGGCATCGGCCTCGCCCGGCGCGCCGGGGCGATCGTCGCCAACATGGAGTTCGTGCAGTTCCACCCGACCGCATTCTTCAACGAGGAATCGAAGTCGCGCCAGCGCTTTCTGATCAGCGAGGCGGTCCGCGGCGAGGGCGCCAGGCTCCTGAACGTCGAAAAAGTGCGCTTCATGCCCAAATACAACGCCGAACTGATGGAACTCGCCCCGCGCGACGTCGTCAGCCAGGCGATCTATCGCGAAATGTACGACACCTGGACCGACCACGTCTACCTCGACACCACCCATATGGACGCGAAGTTCCTCGAAAAACGCTTTCCGACGATCTTCGCGACCCTCAAATCGCACGGCATCGTGATGGGCATCGACCTGATCCCCGTGTCGCCGTGCGAGCATTTCAGCTGCGGCGGGGTCAAGACCGACCTGCACGGCCGGACCAACGTCGAAAACCTGTATGCCGTCGGCGAATGCTCCTCGACCGGCGTCCACGGCGCCAACCGTCTGGCTTCCAACTCGCTGCTCGAGTGCATGGTGTTCGGTCTCGAGGCCGCCATCGACGTGAACGCCCGCGCGTCCGAAGCGCCGATCGTCGAAGTCGGCTATCCCGCCGCTGTGCCGTCCTACAGCTACAACTACAAGCCGATCCGCAAGAAGATCGGCGACTACATGGACGAACACGCCGGGATCGTCCGCAACACCGACGGTCTGACGCTCACGCTCCAGATGGTCGAGACGCTCATCCACAACCTGAAGAAGTACCCGAACCTCACGAAAGCCTACTACGAGACCCTGAACCTGGCGACGACCGCCAAGACGATCGCCGAACAGGCCCTTGCCCGGAAGGAAAGCATCGGATGCCATCTCCGGATCAAATGATGAAGAACAACTACCACACCCACATGTATCTGTGCCGCCACGCCGTCGGAACCGTCGAGGACTACGTGAAGCGGGCGATCGAGCTCGGTTTCGACGCGATCGGGATGTCCGACCACGCTCCCTTCGAGGAACTGAAGGACCGAAGCGTCCGGATGCGTCCCGAGGAGCTCGAGACCTACCTCGCCGAGTGCGAGGCGGCCGTTCAGAAATACGGCTCGAGGATCCGCGTCCTCAAAGGACTCGAGATCGAATACTTCCCGCAGCACGCGCCGATGTACCGAAGGCTCACGGAGCGGCTCGACTATCTCGCGCTCGGCCAGCACTACGTCGACGATCCCGGAAACCGGAACGACCTGTGCTCGGTCTATGCGTTGTCGACGGAACGGTTGCTCGAGACGTATGCGACGACCGTCGCCGCCGCGATCGCGACCGGACTCTTCAAGTTCGTCTGTCATCCCGACCTCATGCTGTACGCCTGGGGATCGTTCGACGAACCCGCCCGGCGCGCTTCCGAGAAGATCATCGCCGCCGCGGTCGAACACAAGGTTCCGCTCGAGATCAACGCCAACGGCATCCGCAAGAAGATGCGTCCCTACCCGGAGGGAGAACGATACGCGTACCCCCGGAAGGAATTCTGGGAGCTCGCGAGAAGGATGGGAGTGACGGTGATCGTGTCCTCGGACGCCCATACCCCCGATCAGCTCTGGGACGAGGACGTGAAGCGGTGTTATGAATTTTCATCGGCCCTCGACCTGAGAGTAGCAGAAGTACTCGAGTTTTGATTCGACCTTGAAGCATCGTCCCGCCCGGACGGTGCTTTTTTCGTTTTTCGGTTTTCCGCGGTGGTGCGTTTTTCGGGCTTTGGACGGGTGATTATGACACCCATTCCGAAAAGATGCGAAATTTTGGCAATTTTGGAGAGTGATTTCGGAAAAGAAGCATTGGACGGCAGAAGGCGAAAATAATCGTATTCATCGCATCGATTTGATTATGTTGGAGAAACGAGAAGAAGCGTGGTTGAGCGGATTTATCGCGTCATTCCCCGCCATTGAGACCGATAGAAGTACTTTTCCACCATGAAAATATATGTGCTTTAACTTCCTATAATATGTATTATGTTAACAACAATCCGAGAGCCAGACATGGAGATAAGTCGAACATGTGTTGAAAGGTGGGAAAACCGATCGCGTGCTTTCGCCACCAAAAGGCCCTCCCGTTTTTCGCCCTCTCCCGAAATCCCCCCGAAAAGTCCTTGGACAATGACCGTATTTTCATTATGACCTCTCCCGAAAGGGAATCATATTGATGACCGCATGGTATAATAGGGATGCATGCGACTGCACGACACGGAGGATGTATCGCCACTATGGGAAAAGTCATGATGATCTTCACCGGCGGAACGATTTCGATGAAGCTCGACGAATCGCAGCACGCCGTCGTACCCGGGCTTCACGCATCCGAAATCATGGCGAATCTGTTCACCTCGGAACTCTATCCCGACCTCGAGACCTTCGAATTCTCAGAGGTCCCCAGTCCTTCGATCACGCCCGCGATGATGCTATCCCTCGCCAATTTCATCACGGGATTCCTCGTCCGAGACGACGTCTCCGGCGTCGTCGTCGTCCATGGGACCGATACTCTCGAAGAAACGGCGTTCTTCCTCGACATCATCGTCGACTCGCAGAAACCGATCGTCGTGACCGGTTCGATGAAGTCCTCGAGCGAACTCGGCTTCGACGGCATCAACAACCTCGTCTCCGCGATCCTCGTGGCCAAGTCCCCCAAGGCCATCGGAAAGGGATGCCTCGTCGTCCTGAACGACCAGATCAACGCCGCCAGCGAGGTCACCAAGACCAACACCCTTTCCCTTGAAACATTCAAGTCGATCGACTACGGCCCCCTCGGCATCGTCGACAACAAGGAAGTCATCTTCTACAGATCCGTCAATTACGTCAAGAAACACGTGAACGCCTCGACCTTCGTCGACCGCGTCTGCCTCCTCAAGGTCTATGCCGGCATGGATTCCTCGCTTCTCAACCTCGTGATCGACCAGCTGCACGCGGAAGGCATCGTCCTCGAGGCCCTCGGCCGCGGGAACGTCCCGCCGCCGATGCTCGACGGGATCAAGAAGGCGCTTTCGAAGAACATCCCGGTCGTGATCTGTTCCCGCTGCCCGTCCGGACGCGTCCTCGACACCTACGGCTACGTCGGCGGCGGAAAGCACCTCACCGACCTCGGGTGCATCCTCGCACCGAACCTGAACGGCCAGAAAGCCAGGATCCTCTTGATGATCGCGCTCGCCTGCCGGAAGGATCGAAACTATCTCAAGACCCTTTTCGAGAAATGACGGAAAGTTGCCTCCGGGCAACTTTTTCTTTTTACCCCCTGTTTTATTGAAATTTTTATTCAATTTCTATTCTTCTATGGCATATCCAATTTCAAATTGAAATAGAAATATTTTTCAATCGATTCATATTTCAATTAAATATTTTTAAAATATGATAAATTACATTATTATACACAAAAAATAATCATATAAAAAACGTATGAAAATAGAAATAATAACCAAATAGCATCACAGACGAAAAATGAAATATCGACGAACGAAAAAGGGCGGCCGCCGAAGCGACCGCCCCTCTCGGGCGTATTTCGCGATGAAGGATCCCTCATCCTCCGTTTTCGAGTCCGTCGAGCCACTTCTTCAGCTCGCGACGATTTCTCAGAACGACCAGTCGCCTGGTCGGGGTAGGTTGGAACAGGGTGCGATAGCGAGCGCGGTTGTTCCGGTTGAATCCCCAGATCCAGCGCAGGAACTCGGCGTCGATCTTCTCGGGGCAGCCGTCGCCCATGTCCGGACGCGTCCTGCCATTCCAGGCACGATTTCGCCTGAGGACGCCCCAGAGGGCGACCACCCGGGGAAAATCGAGCCAGACGACCGTATCCGCGCGTGCCAGCCGCGTTTCCATCGTACGGTTGTAGTTCCCGTCGATGATCCAGCGTTCCCTGGCGACTTCTTCCGCCAGCAACCGGTCGAATTCGGCCGATTCGACGCTTTTCCATCCCGGCCGCCAGAACAGCCGGTCGAGATGGACGACGGGCAGCCCGGTCAGTTCACTCAATCGGACGGCGAGCGTCGACTTGCCGGTGCCGCCGTTTCCGACGATCATGATCCGTTCCATCTTCCGCTTCCCTTCCATGAAAATGGCGGGACCTGGATCCCGCCATGCGTCTTTCAGTCGCCGAGGGCGTCGAACAGGATCGCCGGGACGAAGCCGGCGAGTTCTTCCGCCGTCGCCTGAAGCAGGTCGACGTCCATGTAGACGGCCGCGTCCGGGGCGGCGGCGATGTCCGCGGCGCGGACCGCCTCGAGCGCTTCGGGGGTGATCTCCGGATGGTTGAACGTCAGTCCGAACGCCGAGAGGTTCAGGACCTCCTCCGTGAAGTAGGCGGGTTCGGCTTCGATGACCAGATACAGGCAGGTGAAGACCGACAGGTAGCCGCGGACGATCGCCGATCCGTCGGCGAACATCCGGGCGTCGTCCTTGTAGAGTTCCACTTCCATGCTGTACGAGTCGTTCGAAGGCTCGTCGTAGACGTAATCCCATCCGTCCGCGTCGAGCAGGCTCCACCAGACGCTCACTTCGTCCGGATCGTCGAGTGCGGGAACACGGTACATCAGCCAGATGCCATGTGCGTTGAAGAATTCGTAGTACTCGCTCACGGCGACGCCGTCGGCGAAGGTGATGCTCGTCCGCCGGTCGGTTTCGGAATCGCGCCAGCACACGAACTCGTACCGCTCGGCCGTCTCCGCGCCCTCGCCGCCGCCGTCGTTCACGGTGATCGCGAGTTCCTCGTCGTCGACGTCCGAGACGACGAGGAAATCGTAACCTCCGTCGATGAAATGGTTGATGAGCAGGAAACGTTCGTTTTCGACGAAACCGGAATAGTTGTATTCGCCGATGCCCGTCTCCGTCGACGTGATGAAGTTGTCGAAGACGAATCGGTCGGCTTCATCGAACCCCATCCGCATGACGGTCGTGATCACGACATCCGCTTCGTCCTCGATTTCGATGATTTCCGTCATCTTGACGAGGACGTATCCGTCGACGGCGGAAAGCGTGATCGTGCGGATCCCAATGGACTCGATGTCGAGGGTGAACTCGACGCCGATCCCCAGGAGGGGATTCGCCTCGAGTTCGGCCTCGATGGAGCGGGTGAGTTCGGCGTAGATCACGTATTCCTCGCAGAGGGCGACGTCGGTCGAATTGTCGCGCTGCGTGTCGTAGACCTCGTGGTACTCCTCCGGCGTGAGGATGCCGGGATCGTCCGCGACAAGGCGCCGCGGGAAATACGCGGCGGTTTCCGTCTTCTGTTCGCCGCCCAGGTCCGCCACGATCTCGTCGAGTTCGTCGGCGCTGGCGGCGACGACGGCGCGGACGTCGACGGCGAATTCCGTCGTGGTCGCGGTCGTCGACTTCGAATCAAGCGTGGTTTCGTCGCAAGCGACCGCCGCGAATGCGAAGAGCGCGATCGACAGGAAAATTGCGATTTTCTTCGTCATGGTGTCTTCCTCCGATTGGATGATGACGTTCTTTTCCCATTCATTATACGCCGCCATGGCCATAGATACAATCCCATCGATGAAATCATCGATGAAAAAAAACCCGCACAAGCGGGCGTCCTCATTTCAACATGAGCTTGAGCGCGTCCTTGATCAGCTCGTTGGCGGGTTTTCCGCCGTCGAGCTTGGCCAGCACCTTCTTGATCTCCTTGGCGTTGTAGCCGAGCGCCTGGAGGGCGGCGTCGACGTCCGCCATCGCGTCGGTCATCACCGGTGCCGGCTCGAGGTCGATCTTGCCCTGGAGGTCGAGGATGATCTGCTGGGAGGCCTTCGGGCCGATCCCGGGGAACTTCTGGAGGAACTTGGCGTTGCCGGAGGCGATCGCCGCGGCGATCTGGCCGACGTCGCCGGTGGCGAGGATCCCGTTCGCGCTCTTCGGGCCGATCCCGTTCACCGTGATCAGCTTGAGGAAGAGGTCCTTGGCGGCCGAGGTGGTGAAGCCGAACAGCGTCAGTTCGTCCTCCGCGACCTTCTGGTAGACGTAGACGGTCGTCTCCCTGCCGAGTTCGAAGAGATAGGGGTTCGGCGTCAGGAACTGGTAACCCACGCCGTGCGTCTCGACCGTCACGGACCCGGCCTTGATCTCCGTCACGACGCCTTTCAGATAGCTGTACATGCGATCACCCCACGCGTGCCATTATACCACGAAACATGCCGAAAGCGAACCCTAGAGGTCGCCGCGCTTGCAGCGTTGCCGGAATTCCCTGTTCCGCCGACGCTTCTCTGCGAGGATCACGAGCGGGATCGCGATCGCGAGCACGATCAACTGGCTGATCAGGCACTGGTACCAGGGGATGTCGGTGCTGACCCGCACGGCCGTCTGGAGCGTGCCGAGGATGCCCGCAAGCCACCACAGGAACGCCGCGACGATCGCCTCGCCGACTTCTTGCCACGTCAGTAGGAACATGGGTCCGCCTTCTTCTCCTTGAGTCGTCATTACTACATTATCATAACCCTTCTTCCGCCGCAAGACGGGGCGGCGGAAAAAAGGAAAAAACGCCGGACGGGGTCGCCGTCCGGCGTCGTGAAGCGGAATTACTTGATGACGAAATTGTCGAAAGTCATGATGCCAGTGTTGCCTGTTGCGATATTCAACATCAGTCCGATGGAGGCGGTGTCATCGCTTAGCGAACTCACGGAGATGTAGATGTAGAACCCCGTCGTGATGTTCGCTGGTACATCATACCTCAAGATTTCGGCGTTCGCTCCGCCGGCGGTATACTTGTAGCACTGTACATAGTTCGTGCCAGCCAGAGCGTTCGAAGTTTTGACGAAGATACCGACATAGGTGGCACCGGCGGCGACGAGTTCGGCCTTCGTGATGTTGATGCGGATGCCGTTCATACCGTTCACTGCATAACTGTAGCTGAGTTGCAGAACGTTGTTTTCACCGTCCGCAATCAAAGCCCCGTTCGCAACTGCCCAGGTCGTTCCGGCGACGGGCTGGGAACGGAAGCCGTACAGTTTCGTCGTCCATGCAGTCTTGAATGCCGCATCGTCGGCGTAGGCTTCGAAGTCATCCAGGACGGTGACGATCGAAAGCGGGATCGAGAGCGTGTTCGACGCAGTGCCCTGGCTGTCCTGGCAGACGACGGTCAGCGTGTAGGAACCCATGACGGGGTTCGCGGGGTCCAGTCCGCCGAGGCCGATCATGTCCGCGGTGGCGGCGATGACGCCGTCTTCCGTGTCGGTGATCGAGATCATCGAAAGCAGGCCGGAGAGGAGCGATTCGACCGATTCGCCAGCCTTCAGGGTCATCCCCGAGAGGAGGGCGAGGCTGGCGTCGGAGATCGCGACGACGGGGGCGTCGTTCGGAATCGTCTCGATCTCGAGGTAGTCGAGTTCGGCGACGTCCTTGACGACGACGATTTCATAAACGACGAAGGAACCGTGGACCGGGTTGGACGACCAGTTGTTGAAACCGATCGCGAATTCGCTGATCAGCGAGGCGGCGCCGTGGACGTTGACGTTGATGGTCGCCCATCCCGTCGTTCCCGGAGCCGGCAGGGTCATGTCGTAGGCATTCTTGCTGTCGCCGATATGCAGCCAGACCTTCATGGTGCTGGCGGTCGTGTTGTTGGTGATGTAGAACGACAGATACTTGTACTCGTTGGTGACGCCGAAATCGTTGAGGCCGAGACCATAGACCTTGGCGAGATCCCATCCTTCGTTGACCGGGTCGTGAAGGATGAAGTGCATCGCTTCGTACTCTGCGTCATAGACGAGATAGTCGTCGGATGCGTAATCGGTGTTCGCTCCCCCGTTCAGACCGTATCGATGCGTCCAGACGGCTTCGAAAGCCGCTTCGTCGGTGTAATCGAATGCTTCGATGACATAGCCGTCGAAGAGGTGCGGGCGCTTGACGGACTCGATCGCGAAGTCCTTCACGTAGAGGGTGTTCGCGGCGTCGTTCAGGTAGCCGATCGAGAACTCGAACTTGGCCTGGGCGCTCTCGGCGTCGAAGGAAGCCTTGTCGACGGTGAAGTAGACGTAGTAGGTCGCGTAGGCGTCGGTGATCATCACGTCGGTCTTGCAGTCGGAGAAGGTGTCGAGCCACGGTTCGACAAAGAGCGCGGTGCCGATCCAGAAGCGGACCTTGGTGGCCGTCGTCGCCTTCATCGTGATCGCGAAGCGGTATTCCTTGCCGTACTCGAGGACGCTCTGGTCGAAGAAATAGGTGAGTCGGCCGGTCATCCAGTCGTAGGTGTAGGCGGGGATGTTGGTGATCGTCGCGGCGCCTTCGCCGGCGTCGGAGCCGATCGTGATGCCGTTGCCGGCGGAGCCGGTGAAGGCGTTGTCGACGACGAGGTCGGTCACGTGCGTGTATTCCGGCTGGGCTTCTCCCATGAGCAGGAATTCCTTCACGTAGATCGTGTTGCCGGCGTCGGTCGGCAGGTATCCGTACATGAACTGGAACTTGGCGTTGCCGTTCACCATCGACTTGTCGGCGGTGAAGACGACCTGGTAGGTGACGTAGTCGGTGCCGATCAGGACGGTCGTGAGGCCGCCGTCGAAGTCGTCGATCCACGGGTCGACCCAAAGCGTCGCGCCGACGCGGAAGTGCAGTTCGGTGGCGACGGTGGCCTTCACGGTGATGGCGAACCGGTAGGTCTGTCCGGCGATGATCTCGGTGCCGGCGTTGAAGTAATAGACCCAGCGGGCGCGGTCCCAGGAATCGGTGTTCGGGTCGATCGCGGTGATCGCGACCGCGCCCTCGACCGCGTCGTAGGCGACGGACGAGTGCGTCGGGCCTTCGTCGCGGACGCCGTCCGCAAGCAGGTCCTGGGCGTTCTCGGTATCCCAGATGATCGCCGTGACGGTGACCGAGACGGTCTTGGTCCCGACGTTTCCGAGCGCGTCGGAGACGGTGTAGGTGATGTCGAAGGTGCCTTCGACGGCCGCGAAGCCATCGACCATGAACTGGTCGAGACCGTCGACCGTGACGTTTCCGACGGCGATCGAGCCGTCGACGTTGTCGACGACGGAGAGACCGACGAACGGGTCGAAGGCGTCGCCGAAGTTGATCGTGAAGTCGCCGATCGTGATCGCCGGGCCCTGCTTGTCGACGACGGTGACGTCCTGCGTGAAGACGGTGACGTTGCCGGACTGGTCGTAGACGGTGTAGGTGACGGTGTAGACGCCGGCGACGGCGAAGTTGAGGCCGCCGTCGTCGACCATCGAGGCGTCGACGGCGAGGATGCCGTCGACCGCGTCGACGACGTCGACGAGCTGGGTAAGGTCGACCGAGAGGTTCGTGAACTGGTCGACGGAGGTCGGGACGCCGTCCTTGATCGTGACGACCGGTCCGACGACGTCGGCGTTCGCTTCGGAGAAGACCTGGAAGGTGATGGTGTAGGTGGTGGTCATGTCATGATCGTCCGTGACGCTGTAGACGACGTCGTAGGAGCCTTCCGCGTTCATGTTGACGGCGGCGGAGTCGATCGTCGGGGTCAGGACGTTGCGCGACATGTCCATCGCGACGACGTAGTCGGCGAAGTTCGGGAGCGGGTCGCCGACGGTGAGTTTCGTCGGAAGCGTCGGTCCGTAGTTCCGGGTGATCGTCGGGGCTTCGAAGGAGGTCGTGATCTTGTAGAGGTAGACGTCCTTGAAGGAGGTCGTGCCGCCGATGCCGGCGTTCTCGTAGTTGACCCAGCCGAGGTTCAGTTCGATGCCGAACAGTTCAGAACCGTCGGATCCGACGAGGTCGTCGAGCTTGAAGTAGAAGCTGAAGGTCTGCCAGTCGGTCGTGAGGTTGAGGATGTGGCCGTTCGAGTTGCCGTCGAAGTCGTCGTACCACGGCGACCCGCCGAGGGCCATGCCCATGCGGAACATCATCTTGCGGGCTTCCGAAGTCCGGACCGTGAAGGTGAACTGGTACCACACGTCGGCTTCCATGACGAGCGAGCTTTCCTTGTAGTACGCGCCCGCGGCGGATGCCCAGCCGCCGAGCGAGTTGATCAGCACGTCCATCGTGCCTTCGGTGGCGTTGTAGGAGATGTCGGCGTCGCCGTTGTTGGATTTTTCGTTCCACAGGCCGTCGCCCTGGTTCTGGAAGGTCGGGTCGGTGAGGATGCCGGAATCGACCTGGTTGCCGATCACGACGGTCCGTTCGAGGGTGGTCTCGTTGCCGCCGGCGTCGACGACCGCGTAGACGACGGTGTAGAGGCCGACGGTCGCGAGGTCGAGGTCGCCGAGGTCGACGGTGACCGAAGCGGTGACGTTACCGTCGATGTCGTCGACCGCCGTCACGTTCGCGCGCAGGAGCGCCTCGAGGTCGGCGAGCGGATAGTTCACCGGGTAGCCGATTTCGTCGGACGGGAGGTTCAGGACCGGCGCGACGAGGTCGCGGATCTCGGCGAAGGCGATTTCGACGGAGAAGTCGAGGACGAGCCCATTGGTGTCGATCGTCAGGGTCGCGTCGGTGAGCGGCGCAAGCAGGACGTAGACCGCTTCGGCCGATCCGGAGGTCGTCCCGACGGCGATCTCGGCGATGCTGCCGACGAGGGTTCCGAGTTCGATGCCGACCGAACCGGCGGTCGCGGCGGAACCGGTGAAGGTCACCTTCACGTAGGTGAAGGGGGCGATTCCGGCGTTGATGACGCCGCCGGCGACAGGGGCGTAGGTGAGCAGTTCGCCGTTCGCCGTGAAGGCGGAATCGTCGACGAGGGTCGGTTCGCCGAAGACGAAGTCGCCGTAGGTGACGGTGACGACGCGGTTCTGTTCCGCTTCGTTCCCGGCGGCGTCCTCGGCCGCGTAGGCGAGGGTGTATTCGCCCGGGGTCCAGACGTCGACCGTGCCGTCGACGGAGAAGTCGACCTCGCCGTCGATCGTGTCGATCGCCGAGACGCCGTCTTCCGGATCGAAGCTCTCGCCGACGTAGATCGTGATCGCGCCGATGCCGGCGAGGATCGGGGCCTGGGTGTCGGTGAGGACGACGGTGACGACGCGCTGTTCGGTCGTCACGTTGCCGTACGAGTCGGTGACCGTGTAGGTCAGGGTGTAGACGCCGACCGCGTTCGGGTTGACGTTGCCCGTGTATCGGACATCGTCGCTGATGTCGCCGTCCTCGGGGTCGGTCGCGGTGACGCCCGCGAGCGGCGCGAAGCCGGCGTTCTTCTCGATCGTCACGTCGTCGATGCCCGCAATCGTCGGGGCCTGGTCGACATGCTCGGTCGTGGTCGTGGTGACCGTCGTCGGCGCGGTCGTCGCGGTGGTCGTCGCGGTTGTGATTGGATCGCATGCGGCGAGACCGAACAGGACGACGGCGATGACGAATGCCAGTGCTGCTTTTCTCATGTGCTTTTCCTCCATCTGTATTTTCTTGTTGCGAAAATCCCTTGGGTCGATCAGTTGCCGGCGATGCCCGAACGGTCGACGCCCTCGACGAACCACTTCTGCAGGAAGAGGTAGACGACGAGAAGCGGGACGATCGTGATCAGGGTCATCGCGTATTGCACGCCGAGGTTGTACGTCGAGGAGACCGAGTCGAGGTTGACCTGGCCCTGCGCGTACAGCGAGCGGTAGGTGTTGATGTAGGCTTCGAGCGCCATCGGGAGCGTCGTGTAGGTGTTCCCGAAGTAGGCGCGGGCGAGTGCCGTCTCGTTCCAGTACCAGACGAACGAGTACAGCCCGCAGATCAGGAACGCCGGCGCCGCCATCGGGACCGCGATCGTGAGGAAGGTCCGGACCACGCCGGATCCGTCCACCGCCGCCGCCTCGTAGAGTTCGCTCGGGATGATGCGGAAGAACTGGTAGAAGATGAGGATGAAGATCGTCTGGCGGATGCCGTTGCCGAGCATCGCCGGGATCGTGAAGGCGCGGATCGACTCGGTCAGGTTCAGCGGGATCCCGAAGACGGAGAGGTCGTTGTAGAGGACCGTCGTCGGGATGTAGGTGAGGACCGAGGGGATCAGGAACATCGCCACCATCAGCGCCATCAGCGCCTTTCTCCCGAAGAACCGGAAGTGGGCGAAGCCGTAGCCGATGAGCGCCGAGGAGACGACGGTCGCAAGCGTCGGGTAGACCGAGACCTGAAGCGACGCCTTGAGCGCCTCGCCGAAGTTCATCCAGGAGAACGCCGTCGCGTAGTTGGCGAGGGTGAGGTTGCGGGGGATCCAGGCGATCGTCGCGTCGATCAGGTCCTCGAGCGACATCACCGACATCGACAGCATCGACAGGAGCGGATACAGGAAGATGAAGCTGATGCCGACGAGCAGGACGTACATGACGATCTTGAAGAGGAGGCCGTCGTTGCCGCGCCGGCCGAGCATCAGCCGGCGGAACTTCGCCTTGCGGTTGGTTGTCATGGCCGGCCTCCTATTCGTACCGCTTCGACGCCAGCCGGATGATGCCGGCATAGGCGCCGATGACGGTGAGTTCGATCGCGAACAGGATCCACGAGAGCGCCGCCGAGTACGCGCGGCCGAAGTTGATCTGGTCGACGAGCGTCCCCGAGAGCGATCCCTGTTCCGACGACCGCGTCGTGATGATCTGCACGATCGCGTTGTTCGACAGGTTGGCGTAGATCACGGTGGTGTAGATCACGTTGATGTACATGAGCGGGATCAGCGCCGGCAGGGTGATCTTCCAGAACGTCTCCCACATCGAGGCGCCGTCGATCTCGGCGGCTTCGTAGGTCGAGCGGTCCATCTTCTGCAGGCCGGCGAGGAAGATCAGGATCTGCACCCCGGAGAGCCAGAGGATCAGGACGATCTTGGTGAAGGCGGTCGTCACGATCGTCGCGAAGAATTCCGGGAAGTACTCGGCGAGGAGCCGCGAGATCGTGCCGTTCGCGATCGCCGGGACCGTGAGCAGGCCGCTGTTCGAGAAGTTCGAGAGCATGTTGCCGGAAAGCAGGATCACGGGGATGAAGAAGATCGTCCGGAAGACGGCGCGTCCCTTGATCCGCTGGTTGAGCATGAGCGCGAGGATGAGGGCGAAGACGACCACCAGGGGCACCACGAGGGCGACGTCCTGGAAGGTGCCGACGATCTGTTCGAGATGCCACGGCTGGTCGGCGAAGATGCGTTTGAACTGGGTGAACTCGTACCATTCGCCGGAAATCTGCCAGCCGACCCCGGTGATGAAGTAGTACTTCTCCGAGAGCGCCATCCGGATCGACTTGGAGAGCAGCGGGATCCCGATCAACCCAAGGCCGAAGAGCCAGGGCATCACGAACAGGTATCCGTAGAGCATGTTCTTCCACTTCTGCGGGATCCGCCGCAGGAAGCGGGCGACGGTGGGCAGCCCGAGGGCGCGTCCGACCTTCGCGAGGACGGGGTCGACGGTCCGGATCCGCCACACCCGCAGCGGTTCGACGACCTTGGACGTGAGCGCCCGCGACGCCTTTCCGATGAGGGTCTTCAGACCCGCGACCGGCTTGGCGAGGACGGTGTCGTACAACTTCCGAAGAAGCCGCTTCACGGTCTCACCGCCCGGGCGGATCCGGCCGGGACCGTGGTCCCGCCGGCGTTGAAGTCGGTCTCGCCGTAGTTCACGTAGATCCGGACGCCGTTTCCGTAGGTCGTCTCGGCGACGCCGTCGGCGACGTAGCGGTGGTAGGTCATCGTCTCGCCGGCGACGGTCCCGAGGACGCCTCCGACCTCGGCGTGCATCGCCGCGATCGTGTCCTTCCAGAGGTCGTAGTGCGAGGTGTAGACGTAGGCGGAGTTGGTGTAGCGGAGCCGATGCGTCGGCTCGGCGGTGATCAGGAAGGAAGGCATGATGCCGTACTCGATCAGCCGGAGGGCGAACACGGCATCGTCGGAGACGTAGTTCACGTACGGCGAGTAGAGGTCGGCCGCGCCGTGCAGGACGAGCGAGACGAACGGCACCGAGTCGGTCACGTAGGCGTACTTGTTCGACTCGATCGGCGCGAGGAGATAGGCGTCGATCAGGTTCCAGAGATATCCGTTCGGACGGTAGAGCGCGAGGTCGTATGCGTCCAGTTCCGCCAGTTCGGCCGTGAGGATCGCCAGCGTCTGTTCGCGGTAACGGTCGACGCCGTCCTCGCGGTAGCTGAAGAGTTCCTCGCCGACGGTGTCGAGCGCGAAGGCGCCGACGCCGAGGCGTTCGTACCGGGCGGCAACGTCGAGGATCGACTCCGCGACGGCCGCGGGGCTTCGGAACCAGACGCCCGGGAAGAGCGAGGTGACCATCGCGTCGGTGGCGAAGTTGGTCAGGGTGATCTTCTTCACGACGCCGTCGCCGAGCGCCGCCGAGAAGGCGACGAGCGGGTCGGCGTAGGCGTAGAGACCGGTTCCGGAGGCGGCCAGTCCCGCGACCAGGTCCTTCCAGGCGACGGTGCCGCCGAGGAGCGTCGAGGCCCGCGGCGTCGCGCCGACGTTGTCGTAGAAGCCGCCGGCGTTCCAGCCGAGGTAGGCGACGTCGAGGTCGACGCCCGCGTCCCCGAGTTCGGTGACGATCCGGTCGAGGTCGGCGTAGGTCGTCGCGGCGACGTAGTCCTTTCCGAAGAGACCGCGCTTGTAATCGAGTCCGATCGCCTGGATCAGCGTCGCCGCCCGTCCGGCCGCGCCGTCGGGAACGATCCCGAGGAAGTCGCGGTAGGATTTGGCCATGCCGGCGTAGGAGGCGTCCTCGCCCGCCAGGAAGCGGTACTCGACCGTGAAGTCGGAGGGGTACGGATCCTTGTTGATGAGTTGGAAGGAGTCGGAGGCGTTCGAGGACGTCTGGATCGTGTAGCGTTCGCGCACGATGAACTTGAAGAAGGTGGTGTTGATCGTGTAGGTCATGTAGCCGTAGGGATAGGAGTGGATCTCCGTCGTCCCCGATCCGGCCGTGACGACCGCGAGGAAGGCCGCCTGGCGGTAGCCGTGGTTGATCCCGTAGACCGGGAGGGTCGCGGTCAGCTCCTCGTTCAGATACCATGAGGCGGCCGTGGTCTCGGACTGGCCGATGCCCTCGTCGACGCCGTAGATGCGTTCGACGTAGGCGGTCGCGGACCGCTGGTCGGTGTAGCGGAGGAGCGCCCCCGAACCGTCCGGGACGAAGGCGTAGCCGTTGATCTGGTAGTTGTTCGCGCCGAAGTACGGGAAGAGGTAGACCGCCTTCAGCTTGTTCTCGACGATCCGGATGCCGGTCGATCCGTCGAGATTGAGGAAGGGTTCCTCGATCTGCTCCTCGACGATCGAGTCGCGCGGCATCGAGACGACGAGCCGGCCTTCGTCGAGCCGGACGACGACGTCGAACTTGATCGCCAGGTCGGCGAAGTCGAGGTGCGCGAGCACGCCGTCCGCGACGGTCTCGTAGTCGTAGGTGATCCCGACGTTGTACTTCGATCCGGAGAGGTAGGATTTCGAATCCTCCTGCTGGATATTGTCCATGTTGTAGTATTCGATCACGACGCCCGATTCGATGAAGAAGCGGGACGCGCCCGAGTAGCCGAGCGACAGGTACTCGGGATAGACGGAGTACCAGAGGTAGTCCGCCGCCGCATCGTACACGGCGATCTGGAAGAAGCGTTCGCGGACGTAGAGGGAGAGGTCGCCGACGGTCGCGACGAGGGCGTACTGCTTCGTCACGAGCGTCGCGGCGACGTCGTCGGGGACCGGTGCGGGGGTCGTGTCCTCGACTTTGCCGAAGAAGTTCGAGCCTGTCGAGAGCGCGTAGGAGGCCTCGATCGAGATGCCGGTGCGGCCGTCCCGGAGGGCGGAGAGGACGGGGACCATGAAGGCCGCCGAGAAGACGACGACGAGCGCGGCGAGGACCAGTTTCTTCCTAATCACGGAGAATCAGCTCCTTCACGACGTCGCCGACGAAATTGGCCACCTGGAGCACCATCAGGTACACCATGATCATCACGACGATGAGGACGACCATCATCAGGACCGTGAGGAAGAGGTTGACGACGGTCTGGCCGACGGAATAGTTGTGCGTTTCCTTGATGTTGAAGAAGAGCAGCACACCGCTCCACAGAAGCATCCCCGCGATCGAGAACGTGTACAGGAACGACTCGTTCAGGGTGATCGCGTTGGAGACCAGGATCGCGAACGGGAACACGAGGAAGACCGGCATGAGCGCCCCGATCGTGTTGACGAAGGTCGCCTTGAGGGTGCCCTCGCCTTCCATCAGCGAGCTCATCAGGTAGTTCGCGAAGACGAACACGAGGATCGGCAGGACGATCGCGAGCGCCTCGTTCACGAGGATCGTCTCCTCGATCACGAAGCCGTTGAAGACGAATCCGGTCGAAACCATCGAGACGACGTAGAGCCCGAAGAGGAGCGCGAGCACGAAGAACGCGGTCGCGACCGAGACCTTCTTCTTCGCCTTGACCTCGTAGCAGGCGTCCGCCGGATGGCGGATGAAGCGGAACATGTACGCGGTCTCTCGTAAGAGCGGAATTCCGCCGAGGGAGGCGACCGCCTTGCGGACGGGGGACAAGATGCGGAACCGCCGGTCCGCCCAGGCGGCGGCGAAGGCGACGGCGAGGACCGTGGCCGTCGCGATCAACAGCGTGCCGAAGTGCTCGGTCATCCAGAGGTTGCGGATCTCCCAGTAGGCTTCGGAGTAGTCGGCCTTGTCGTAGGCGATCTCGAAGTTCTCGAGCGCGAGGTCGTACTGCTCGTTCATCATGTAGCCGAGACCGATGCCCTCGTAGGCCATGTCGAACATCGAGTTGTAGCGGAGGACGTCGGTCCAGACGCCGATCGACTCGACGTAGCGGGCCTGGTTGTAGAGGTCGAGGGCCTCGTGCACCTTGCTCGCGAAGCCGGTCTCGCGGAAGATCTGGATCGAGTTGCGGCTGGCGTGGTCGTCGACGACGAGGACGTTGCCGTCGGGGTCGACGGCGACCGCGGAGGCGGAGAGGAACAGGCCGAGCTTGTCGTTGGCGGTGCCTTCGCCGCCCCACTGGAAGAGCAGGTTCCCGCGGTTGTCGTATTCCATCAGGAAGCCCCGCGAGGTGACCGCGTAGACGTTGCCGACCGCCCCCGTCGCGGCGTCCACGACGTCGCGGTAGACGTACATGTCGGTCGGGAAGTAGTTCGTGCCGCCGATCGACACCTTCTTCAGGTTGGAGCCGGTGGCGGAGTCGGAGATCGCCGTCTGGGTGACGGTGTAGAAGTAGCCCTTGCCGTCGAGGGTGACGTTCGCGACCGGCGTCGGGATGTTCTTCGTCAGGGTGACGTTCTCGTTGTTCTGGTAGACGATCCGCTGGATCCGGTCCCAGAAGGAGATCTCGACGGAGTTCGAGGCGAAGTAGTTCACGAAATGGTTGTCGGCGTTGACCATCAGCACGCCCGAGGTCGTGCCTTCGTTCACGATGTACATCGTGTGGTCGGAATCGACCGCGATCTTCATCGGCCGGAAGATGAACCCGTCGACCTCGAGGAGCGCCGATTCCGGCGTCGAGAGCGACGCCGCGAGGGTCGCGGTCGCGGTGTCCTTGTCGAAGGCGTAGACGTGGATCGCGCCGAGGTCGGTCGCCTGCGCGCCCAGACCGTAGTCGGCGATGTAGACGAGCCCGTCGCGGACGTAGACGCCGAGCGGCTTGACGAGGAGGTCGGATCCGAAGCTGCAGACGACCTGGTAGTCCGGGTCGAGGACGACGATCCGGCGGTTGCCGGTGTCGGCGACGTAGAGGTAGCCCCCGGCGTCGATGAAGAGGTCCTTCGCGCCCGACAGGGTGGTCCCGTCGGAGAGCTGGCGGATCATCCCGACGGCCTCGTAGGCCTCGTTCGTGGTGACGAGCCGGCCGTTGCGGTCGAGCGTGTAGGTGCGGTAGGCGGAGAGCGCTTCGGCGCGCGGGGCGCGCGCCGCGGCGAAGGAAAACGTCAGGATCGCCGTCAGGACGACGATCAGAAGCTTCTTCGCCTTCATCACTTGATCCCCGAGTACGCCATCGTGTTCATGACGCTGTTCTGCAGGACCACGAAGAGGATGATGTTGGGCGCGAACATGATCAGGTTCGCGGCCGCGCTCATCCCCTGCGCGGCGATCGCCGACGTCCCCAGCGTCAGCGTCGAGAAATAGTACGGAAGGGTCTTGAGGGCTTCGTTCGTGACGTACAGCTCCGAGGTCCCGGAGTTGTTCCAGGCGGCCTGGAAGCAGAGGATCGCGACCGTCGCGAGCGCCGGCTTGACGAGCGGCAGGACGACGCTCCGGTAGATCTGGAAGTTGTTCGCGCCGTCGATCACCGACGCCTCGTAGAGTTCGCGCGGAACCTGGTCCATGAACTGCTTGACGAGGAACACGCCGACCGGCATCGCGAGCAGCGGGATCACGTGGGCCCACATCGTGTCGGTGATCCCGAGCGCCGAGAGGACGATGAAGCGCGGGACCGCGACCGCCACCGGGACGATCATGATCGCGACCTGGTTGATTGCGAACATCGTCTGCTTCCCCTTGTACTTCAGGAAGGAGAACGAATAGGCCGCGAGCGACCCGATCAGCATCGACAGGAAGATCACGAGCGCCGAGGAGACGAGGCTGTTGAAGAGGTAGCGGGAGAACGGCACGCCCGTCTGCGAGGCGACCGTGAAGAGGTTGGCGAAGTTGTCGAGCGTGAGCCGCGAGGCGAAGATCCGCGGCGGGTAGGCGTAGAGTTCGTCGAGCGGCTTGAAGGCGTGCGAGACGATGAAGATGAGCGGCAGGATCGTGACCGCGAGCATCGGCACCAGGATCAGGAGGAACTTGATCTGGCTCTTGTGGAAGCGGGTCGGGTTGATCATCGTGCCAAGGAAGCGGGCGCGGCGGTTCTTCTTCATCCGCTTGAAGCGGCGGATCGCCTTCTCGGTCCTGGTGAGGGGCTTCTTCTCCTTCACGGTCAGTCCCTCCTCTCGCCGAACAGCCTCGTGGCCACGCGGTTGAAGACGAGCACGACCAGGAGGAGGACGACCGAGATCGCCGAGGCGTAGCCCATCTCGAAGCGGGCGAAGCCGTAGTCGTTCATGTGGTCGACGATCAGCCAGCCGGCGTACTGCGGCGGCGGCGTCGACCCCGACAGCGCCGAGGCGAGGCCCGAGGCGTTGAACGTGCCGACGAGCGCCATCACCGCGCCGAAGAGCATCTGCGGCTTCATCGACGGGATCGTGATGTAGAAGACCTCCTGCCAGCGCGACTTCATGCCGTCGACGTAGGCGGCCTCGTAGAGCTCGCGGTTGACGTTCAGGATGCCGGAGAGCATCGCCAGGAAGCCGACCGACATCGACGACCAGATGCCGACGAAGAGCATGATCCCGAAGATGAACGAGGAGTCCTGGAGCCACTGCATCGGTTCGTTGATGAAGCCGAGCGAGAGCAGCCAGTAGTTCAGGTAGCCGCGCGCGTCGCCGGAGAACACGACCTTCCAGATCACCGACATGAGGATGCCGTTGGTGAGCGACGGCGAATACAGGATGATCGCGATCACGGTGCGCACCCTGTGGGTGAGCTGCGCGAGCACCCATGCCATGAAGAACGAGAGCGCATAGCCGCCGGGACCGATGACGAGGGCGTACTTGATCGTCGTCGGGAAGGCGTACTGCATGAAGTCGGCGTCCTGCGTGAACAGCGTCACGTAGTTCTGGAGCCCGACCCACGAGGGGAAGTTGATGGTGTCGTAGTAGGTGAGGGAGAGGGCCGCGGAGATCGCGATCAGGACCACCACGAAGGTGAAGAAGACCGCATAGTACGGCGCGACGAAGAGATAGGCGGTGTTGAACCGCTTCTTCTTTTTCAGGGCGAGTTCAGCGCTCATCGCCAAGATACCCCCCTTCGATCCAGCGCGCGATGTTCGATTCCATCGCGACCAGGTACTCCCTGCCGTCCGGGTTGGTCGAGGTCCGGTACCCGAACTCCTCGAACTTGCGGTTCAGCTCGCGCGTGATCCGCGGGATCGAGGCGTTGATCGCGACCGAGACGTTCTCGAGGTCGATCACGATCTTGTTCCAGATCGAGGAGAGCTCGCGCTCGACGACGTACGATCCGGGGGTGATCGCGGGAATCCGCGACCACTGCGCCTGCCGGATCATCGGCCCCTTGACGTCCTCGTCCCACACCGACGCTTCGAGCGCCGGCATGTTCGCGGACATCTGGAGGAACTTCTCCCCGAGTCCGGTCTTGATCTTCTGCATGAAGTCGATCTGGGTCGCGGTCGAATTCCACCAGCGGATCAGTTCCCAGCCTTCGTCCTTCATCGGCGAGTTGGAGAACAGGATCGAGGCCTTTCCGTAGGTCGTGCCGTAGCGTTCGACGCTGCCGTCGCCATCCGCGTCCATGCCCGGCATCACCGTCACGCCCCACTGCCCGGAGAGCTCCGGGGCGGCGTACTTGAGCGAGAGGTACATGTCGGCGCCGGCGATCCCGATCGGCATGTCGCCGGATCGGAAGTGCTCGAAGAACGAGGACACCTGCAGGGGCATGTCGTAGATCGTGAAGAGATCGGTCATGAAGCGGATCGCCTCGACCGTAGTCGGGTCCTTGAGGGTCGTCTCGATCCCGTCTTCGGTGAAGATCTCGCCGCCCATCTGGTAGATGATCGGCGTCGTGTAGCCGTAGCCCTTGAATGCGTCCGCGCCGCCGAGGGGATGGAAGAAGTTCATCCGGTGGCTCTGCAGGATCGGCAGGATGTCGAGGACGTCCTGCCACGTGTCGGGCACCTCGAGGTCGAGGTAGTCGAGGATGTCGGCGCGGTAATAGAGGAGAAACACCGACTGCGTCTCCGGGATCCCGTAGACGCCGTCCTCGAAGATCATCGGCGTGAAGTTGTTCCTGACGTAGGCCGCGGCCGTCTCGTCGAACCCGGGATACGTCGAAAGGTCCTCGATCATTCCCCGGAGCGCGTACGAGTACGGCGTCCAGTCGTCGATCGAGAGGACGACGTCGGGATTGTCGTTCGTGGCGTTGGAGAGGACGATCTTCGATCCGCTCGCGAGCACCGAGCACTTGACCTCGATGCCGGTGTCGGCGGAAAACTGGGTGTCGATCATCGACTGGATGATGTCGAGGTAGAGCGTCGACTGCCCGACCCACACCTCGAGCGTCCCTTCCGGGGCGCCCGTGTCGTTGTAGCGCGCATCGAAGAACGAATAGACGAACGAGAGGATCCCGTGCCAGAGCCGCGTGAAGAACGATCCGGTCGGCTTCGGGAGGTCGGCCCCGTCGAAGAGATAGAGGCGGTCGACCGAAAGCGGCTGCGAAAGCAGGGCCGCGACGGCGGCGCCGACCAGCTGGTAGGCGGAGCCGCTGCCCTCGCTGAACTGGGCGAGCTTCGAGCCGATCTTGTTGGGCGTCCGCGCCACCCGCCGGAGCTGCTTGGCGGCGACGTTCAAGGTCGAGATTTCGGGCGCCGACCGCATCGCGTCGAAGGCGTCGAGTTCGTCGTAGAGGGCTTCGAGCTCGTCCGCCTGCGACAGGAGGGTCGCCTCGAGGTCGGGGATGTACTTGAGGATGTTCCAGTCGACCGCGTCGTCGGGATTCCCGCCCGTGATCGTCTGGACCGTGAGGCTGATCGCGGAGATCGAGTCCATGATCGCGGTCAGCCGGTCGATCGCGTCCGCGTAGGCCGAGGCGGTCGATTCGAGCGTGAGGGTGTGTTCGCCCGCGGTCAGGTAGAGTTCGTAGGGATCGTCGCCCCCGAGGACGACGTTCTCCCACCGGCGCGTCGTGTCGAAGGCGACCATGGAGAACTCCCGAAACGGCACCGCGCCGTCGAGGTAGATCGTCTTGACGGCGGCGACGCCGGCGTTGTCGCGCTTGTAGGCCTTGAGGCCGAGGGCGTAGAACCCCGGCTTGTCGACCGTGAAGCGGTAGGTGACCTTGGTGCCGCCGCGCGCCATCGAGCCGCCGTCGAGCTGGTTCAGGACGGTCGTCATGTAGGCGTACGGGGTCATCGCCGATTCCTTGTAGTAGCTCGGCTTGATCTCGAGGTCGTTCTTCAGCGCGAAGCCTTCGCCCTCGATCGTGATCATCGCCCCGTCGGATTCGTCCGGAAGGGCCGCCGCGGCGGCGCGGTAGTCGGCGTAGGAAACGGCGGCGGAGCGCCCGCGGATGCGGATTCCGCCGATCCGGACGGGAAGGTTCCCGGCCGTCACGGCGATCTCGTTGTCGCCTTCCACGAGGAGGAAGAGGCAGGGCCCGGCGGAGAGCCCGGCCGCATCGTCGATCCAGTAGGTCGACCAGCCGAGGACCCCCTCCGCGTCGGGAAGGAGCTCGTTGCCGTAGCGGTTGTACCGCACGTCTTCGGAAAGCGGGACGACCGTCCACGCGACGTCGAGTTCGAGCGAGTCGGCCTCGCTGTAGGGGCTGGAGCCGTTCACCGCCAGGGCGACCGTCGGGATCGTGTAGAACGCGTCGGTCATGGCGAAGTCGAGGGCGAGTTCATAGAGCCCCTCGGCCGGAACCGTCACCGTGACGGCGACGGTCTCGCCGGCCGCGAGGGATGCGACCTGTCCGCCGAATCCGTCGTCCGGGACGAAGGTTACACCCGGATTGTCCGCGACGGCGTCTTCCGCCGTCCACCGCGTCTCGGCGAAGGCCGGGGCGTCGTACTCCGACAGCCAGGCGCGGACCGTGCGGTAGTACGTCTCGTCGCGGAAGCTCGGAATCTCGAGGACGGCGTCGTCGGTCATGTCGGCGGCGGCCCCGTAGGCCGCCTCCAACGCCGAAACGCGGACCGTCGAGACGGTCGCGAGGCAGAGGAGGAAGGTCGTGATGAGGAGGAATCGTTTCATGGAATCACCCCGTGCGCGGCGCCGTGGCGGCGCCGGAATTCATGCTAGTTCCGGTATTCTGCGATGAGCGCGTCGAGCGCGGCGCGGGCGGCGTTCATCGCCTGCATCGCCTCGGTCTGGAAGGTTTCCTGGATCGCGGCGAAGGTCGTCTCGCCGGCCATCACCTGGTAGATGTAGGCGTAGCCGATCGCGTCCGCCTCGTCCCAGCCGATCGTTTCCTTGTTGACCCAGTAGGCGCCGTTGCGGAGCGCCTCCATGAATTCGGGGCTTTCGAAGCCGGGGGCGGTGATCCCGTAGGGGATCGCCTCCCAGACCTGGTTGACGCCGTAGCCGTCGATGCCGTAGTCGACGACCGGGTAGCCGTAGTTGTTGGCCGAGATCGTGACCTGTTCGGAATAGTCCTCGAACAGCTGGAAGCGCGTGAGCAGGCCTTCTTCGGAGTAGGACATCCACTTCAGGAGCTGGTAGGCCGCGGCCGGATGATCGCACGTCGTCGAGATCCCGGCGATGTCGGTGTTGCCGCCCATGGTGCCGTCCGGTCCGGGATAGACGTCCCAGTCGAAGAGCATCTCGGCGAAATGGTTCTTGACGCTCCAGGTCGCTTCTCGCCAGAGCGCGACCTTGCCGTTGTACTGCGGCGTGTAGGCCGGGTCGAGGTACCAGGCCTCGAGCGTCTCTGCGTCGAGCGACTGCGTGCACCAGCCGCCGGTGAGGGCGTCGGTGAGCTTCGTCATCGCCGAGAGGAAGACCGGGTCGTCGAAGTGGAAGCCGCTTCCGTCGTAGGTGTAGGCGTACCAGGACCGGGCGGCGGCGAGTTCGCCCTCGTTCGTCGCGGCCTCGACCTTGAGGATCTTCGGCAGTTCGCGGGTGTAGAACTCGCAGCCGTACATGCCGATCACGTGGGTGTTCTCGTTCGTGGTCGCGGCGGCGATCGCCTCGGCCTGCTCGTAGGTCCAGTCGTAGCCGGGGAAGGCGACGCCGGCGGCGTCGAGGATGTCCTTGTTGACGATCCAGACCTGCGGATAGATGAAGGTCGGGACGGCGTAGCGGACGCCCTTGTAGGTACCGAGGTCGGCGACCGACGGGAAGATGAAGTCGGTGTCCGGGTCGTTCTCGTAGTAGTCGGTGATGTCGGCGACGATGTTGTAGGGCAGCGAGTTCTTCAGCCGGTTGATCAGGAACACGTCCGGCAGCGTGCCCGATTCGGAGGCGATCATCATGTTCGCGTCCCACTCCTCGCCGGAGCCGATGATCTGCATCTCGACGGTGATGTTCGGGTACTTCTCGGTGAACGCCTGCACCATCAGCGACTCGATCGTGACGACGTCGAGCGAGGTGTGCTGCCAGGAGGCGTACTTGAGGGTGATCGTCTCCTCCTGCCAGTCGGGGATGCCGTTGGCGTCCTCGTCCCAGAACGAGTCGATCGTGGTGGTCGCGGTGCGACGCGTGGTGGTCGTCCCCGTCGACGTCTGCGTCGAGGGGGCGGTCGTGGCGGTGGTGGTCTGGTCGCAGGCGACGGCGGCGAACGCGACGCCGAGGGCGATGAGCGAGAGCAAAAGCTTCTTCATGGGAATCTCCTTATGTCAGTGTCATTCCGCCCGGCTCGCGATGAACGCGAGGTCCTGGGCGACGGTTCCGAGATTGAGGACGACGGTGCCGTCGGATGAGACGTCTTCCGTCGAGAGGATCGCGCCCGTGAGGGCGTCGACGAGTTCGATCCGCCAGGTCCCGGCGGCGAGGGAGAGCGCGACCTCGACGCCTTCGACGGCGGCGGGATCGGGATTCCAGGAACTCCAGGCGTCGTTGTAGACGTAGCCGTACACGGCGTCTTCGGTGCGGATTCCGAAGAGCTTCGCGCCGACGGTCGGAACGGTCGCCGAGCCGTCCTCCGCGAGGAGGGTGAAGGCGCGTCCGGAGAGGTCCATCCGCGCGGCGAAGGCGCCCGCGCCGGCGAAGCGGTCCCAGAGGTCGTAGCGCTGGATCCAGGAGTCCCACCACCAGTGCATCGCCGTGCCCGAGCCGCCGCCGAGCAGCCCGCCCCAGGCGGCCTGCCGGATCGTCGTCCCGTAGGGATCGAGTTCGTACGTGCCCGCCCCGGAGCGGTAGTCGATGCCGATCTCCCCGAAGAAGACCGGCTTGTGGTAGCGTCCCCAGAGGGTCGCCTGCTCGTCCTGGAGCTTGTCGTAGAAGTCGACGCCGCCATAGGCGTAGCTGTGGACGGCGACGAAGTCGATCGACGAAAGCGCGTAGGCCGGGGTGCCGAAGGTGTACTTGTAGCTGGTGGTGACGAGGTGGCCGTGGGCGTCGTTTTCGTGGATGAACTTCGCCATCTCGTCATGCCATGCGGTGACGGCGAAATCGGAATACCCGTCGATCCAGTCGACCTCGTTCATGAGTTCCCACGCGAACACGCTTTCGCTGTATCCGTAGCGGGCGAGGATGTAGAGGAGTTCGTTCTTGTAGGCGGCCTTCGCTTCCTTCTTGATGAAGAACTCGATCGGCAGGTCGCACATCCCGCCGTTGGCCGCGTTGTAGGCGTTCGCGCCCCATTCCGGGTTCACGGTGGAGGAGAACTGGCCGTGGTTGAGGAGCGTCCACATCACGCCGACGCCGGCCTCCTCCGCGAATTCGACCAGATGGTCGAGGCGGATCGCGACCGACTGGCGCGTGTCGAAGTCGTCGTAGGCGTCCTTGTGGAGCGAGAACGACCAGTTGGCGAGCCAGACGCGGGCGTAGTTCCCGCCGACCGCGGACAGCGACCTGAACCAGTTCCAGAAGTCGTGGGTGCCGAGGGCGCTGTTCCACCAGGCGAGGTTGGCGCCGACGGGAAGGTAGGTCCCGCCATCGGCGTAGACGAAGGAGCGGCCGTTCGTCGGGTCGATCCCGATGATGCCGCGGACCGGGGTCGCCGCTTCCGCGACCGTAAAGCCGGTCGCCAGCGTCTGGACGGTTTCGCCGCCGAGACGGACGGCGATTTCGCACGTCCATTCCCCCGCTTCGTCGGGATTGATGCGGATGCGGTAATGGCTGATTCCGCCGTCCTTCCAGCGGACCGTCTCCTGACCGGCGGTGAGGAAGCCTTCGGCGTCGTAGACGGCGCCGATCAGGCGCAGTTCGTCGTATTCCCGGTACCAGAAGGCAACTTGGCGGACGGTGTCCCCGGAAGGCTTCGCGAAGGTGGCCGTGACGGCGATCTCCTCGTAGTCGTAGGGGTTGTAGGCGTCGCGGATCGAAAGCGTCCCCTCGGGTTCGTAGAGGCCGAACTCGAGAAGCGATCCGACGGATGGGGTGGGGGTGATGAGGTCGATCCGGCCGATCAGGTCGGCCGGCGCGGTCGTCGCGGTCGTCATCGTCTTCTCCGTGGAGGCCGTCGTCGCGGTCGTCGCCGTCGTGGTGGAACCGCACGCAAAGAGCGTTGCGACCAGAAACGACGTCATTGCCGCAAGGAACCGCCGGCAGGCGGGGGATCGTCCCATGCGCCTACCGGCCGAGGTCGGCGTCGCGGCCGACGGACTCGTGATGGGCGATGACGTAGTCGACGACCAGGTCGACGGTCGTGAAGGCGAGCGCGACGTAGGAGTCGGCGGCGCCGTAGTAGATCGCGATCCGGCCCGTGTCGGGATCCTGCAGGGTCGCGCAGGGGAAGACGACGTTCGGGACGAAGCCGGTCTCCTCGTAGGGCATCTCCGGCGTCAGGAGGTAGTTCTTGCAGCGGTACTTTACCTTCGAGGGTTCCTCGAGGTCGAGGATCGCGGCGCCCATCGAGTACACGTAGCCGTTGCAGGTGTTGCAGACGCCGTGGTAGAATACGAGCCATCCCTCCGAAGTCTCGATCGGTGCGGGACCGCCGCCGATCTTGAGGCCCTGCCACCAGCCGTTGCCGCCGCGCTCCATCACGTGGCGGTGCTTCCCCCAGAAGACGAGGTCGGGACTCTCCGAGACGAAGATGTCGCCGAACGGGGTGTGGCCGTTGTCCGAGGCGCGCGAGAGGATCCGGTAGTTTCCGCCGATCTTGCGCGGGAACAGGACGCCGTTCCGGTTGAACGGGATGAACGGATTCTCGAGGCGGACGAACCGGACGAAGTCGCGCGTCTTCGCGAGTCCGATCGCCGGTCCGTAGGCCTCGGTGCACCAGATCACGAAGTAGTCCTCGCCGACCTTGACGACGCGCGGGTCGTAGGCGTAGTAGGGATTCCACGGTTTGCCGGTCTCGTCGACCATCTCGAGCTGGCGGTTCTCGAAGGTCCACGCGAAACCGTCGGCGCTCCGGCCGACGCGCAGGTGCGGCAGGGTCGCGACCGTCTCGGCGCGGAAGACGCCGATGAAGCCGCCGTTCTTCCACGGGACGATGGCGCTGTTGAAGATGCGGGCGATCCCCTCGACGGGGTTGCGCCGCACGATCGGGTTCTTGTCGTACCGCCAGACCGGGGCGTCGCACCCGGCCGGGCGGTCCTGCCAGGGGAGGTTCTTGATCGGGTCGCAGATCATTCGGTATTTCATTTCTTCTTCGCTCCTTCGAGGATCTTTTCGTTATGGTCCGCCAGATCGGCGCGCTGATGGGCGCAATCGAGCGAGCGGAAGCGTTCGGACGGGTTTTCGAACACGTAGTCGGCGAGGCGCGCGATCGTCGTTCCCGCGACATGCAGGCGCGTGTCCGAGGAGGCGTAGTAGAGATAGACGTCCGTTCCGTCGACGATCGCGCCGTTCGCGAAGAGGACGTTTGAGACGTCGCCGACGCGCTCCGCGCCGCGCGGCGCGAGCAGATATCCGGACGGCTTGGCGACCACGCGGGTCGGGTCGTCGAGCGCGGTCGCGAAGGCGTACAGGACGTAGCGGAGCCCGGCGGCGGTGTTCCGGACGCCGTGGGCGACGTGGATCCACCCCCGTTCCGTTTTGATCGGCGCCGGTCCGGCGCCGTTCTTGAGTTCATAGACGGTGTGGTACCGCTTCGCGTCGAGGATTTTCTCCTCGGCGACGACGGGACGGGTCATGTCGTCGACGAAGCCGAAGGCGATTCCGCCGCCGGCACCGGTCTCGATGAAGCCGTCCTGGGGGCGCGTGTAGAGGAGGTACTTCCCATGGACGAACTCCGGATGGAGGACGACGTTCCGCTGCTGCGGCGAGGGGGTCTCGAGATCGGGAAGCCGTTCGAAGTCGACCATGTTCCGGGTCCGGAAGAGTCCCGCCCGGGCGATCGCCGCCGAGGTGTCCCCGGCCGGCGCCGCCGGATCCTTTCGTTCGGCGCAGTAGATCCCGTAGATCCAGCCGTCCGCGTGCCGCACGAGGCGGACGTCGTAGACGTTGGTCTCCTCCGGATAGCGGTCCTCCCAGAGGACGGGGCGGCCGACGAAACGGAAGCCCGAGACCGGATCGAGGCTCTTCGCGAGTGCGAAGAACGACTTGCGGTCCTTGCCTTCGACGCGCGCCATCAGCCAGTACGCGCCGTCGAATGCGATCGCGCCGGCGTTGAACACGGCGTTCACGCCGAGCCGTTCGATGAAGTGCGGATTCGTTTCCCGGTCGAGGTCGTAGCGCCATTCGACGGGAACGTGGTCGGCCGTCAGGACGGGATCGACGTAGCGGTCGAAGACGCCGTCGTAGTAGGCCCGGTCGATCCGGTTCTTCCGCGCGACAAGGCGGTTCTCGGCATGTTTCAGTTTGGCGTAGCGGGGATGGATCATTTCACCTTGTCCAGCCTTTCCATGATTTCGACGAGCGCCCGGACGAGATGGTAGGGCGTCTTCCAGGGCTCGGCGATGCCGCGGTCGCGGTTCGGCCGGCCCTCGCGGTCGACGGACCAGAACCATTCGGCGCCCGGCCGCCGGTCATGCAAGTTCGCCAGGCAGAAGGAAAGCGTCGCTTCCGCGGCCGCGTGCGCCGCGGGGACGTGCGCCTTTTCGTCGAGGTCGAGGAATCCGACCATCGCTTCGGCCTGGACCCACCAGACCGCGGTCGGATCGATTCCGTCGTGGACCGGTCCGTAGGCGACGCGGCCGTCCGGCAGGATCGCTTCCGCGAGCACCCGTCCGGCGATCCCGAGGGTCGCCGCGGCGATCGTCGGGTCGTTCGCGTCGATCGTCTGGGCCGCCTCGGTGATCAGCCACGCGGCCTCGATCTCATGGCCGAACGAGCGTGGCGAGGCGATCGGGGAGAAGCGTTCGTCGAAGTACATCGAGAGCGTGCCGTCGGGTTGCAGGATCCGCTCGAGGAAGAGCCGGATCAGGGTGCGGACGCTCGCCACGACGTCCGGATGGGGGGCGGCCGCGGCGAGGTTGGCGTAGGCTTCGAGGAGATGCAGGAGGGTATTGGTCGAGTAGCGGGCGCCCTCGACGTCGTCCGTGAGGAGGTGCGGGACGAGCGGATGCCAGCGTTCGTCGAACTCCTCGACGTACCCGCCGGAGGGGGTCGTGGCGCGCCGCTCGATCAGCCGGAAGAGATCGGTGGCGCGGGCAAGCGCCTCCGGGGAGCGCGTCGCCTTGTAGTATTCGGCGAAGGCGTAGAGCGCGAACCCCTGGCCGTAGGTGACCTTGCGGGGATCGCGGACGGCGCCGTCGGCGGCGCTCATCCAGACGTAGCCGCCCTGGATCGGATCGCGCATGCGCTCGACGAGGAAGCGGTATCCCGCTTCGGCGTAGGGGAGGAAGCGTCCGTCCCGGTAATGGTTCTCGAGACGGGAGAATGCGTAGAGGTGGCGGGCCTGCTGCACGAGGCCCCTGTCGGCGTTTTTGTGGACGATCAGGTCGTAGTCGACGCGGCCGTAGAAACCGCCGCGCTCGCGATCGACGAGGCGCGTCCAGAACGGGACGACGACGTCGAGGAGATGCCGTTCGACGAGCGTTCTCACGATGTCACCCCGCGATCCGTTCGACGGCCACGGCGATGTCGGCCGCAAACGCCGGGAGGGTCGTCGCGAGCGTTCCGCCCGCGCCGACCTGAAGGGTCGCGGAGAGCATGATCGCGCCGGTTTCGGCGTCGTAGGCGCGGATCGCGTAGGAACCCGCGTCGAGGCCGGGGATGGTGAGGACGACGCCGTTCTTGTTCGCGACGACGGGGGTCGCGAGGTCGTAGGATCGGTCGTAGACGTAGGCGTAGGCGCGGTCCCCGAGATGATAGCCGAGGATGGCGCAGGCGGCGGAGGAGACCGACGCGCCGGCGGCGTCGAGGAACCCGTAGCGCGAACCGGCGAGGTCCATGTCGGCCGCAAATGCGGCCGCGCCGGCGAAGACGGGATAGGCGTCCGACGGATGGATCCAGGACTCCCACCACCAGTTCATGCCGGTGCCGGCGCCCCCGCCCATCATCCCGCCCCAGAGTTCCTGATGGAGGGTGACGTTCCCGGGATCGGCGGCCATCTGGGCGGCGCCGCCGTTTCCGGAATAGCCGACCTCGTCGTACAGGATCGGCTTCCCGAAGACGAGGAAGGCGTTCTTCTGCCGCACCGGGAGGGTCTCGACGTGGTCGTAGATGCCGTAGCTGTGCACGTTCACGTAGTCGATCGAGGCGAGCTTGAAGACGTTGAAGGTCGAGGACAGGAACGACTCGCCCTTGAGCGAGGTGGTGACGAGATGCCCGTACGGGTCGATCGCCTTGAGATGGTCCGCCATCTCGCCGTGCCAGGCGTTGCCGGCGACGGCGGAATACTGTTCGATCCAGTCGACCTCGTTGAAGAGCTCCCAGGCCATGATGTGGTCGCTGTAGCCCCAGCGGGCGACGATGTAGGCGAGCTGGTTCCTGAAGGTCGAGCGGCCGAGTTCCGACGTGAAGAACTCGCCGGGTTCGTCGAGGTATTCGGCGTACGGGTTGGCGCCGTACTTGTCGGTGTACCAGGAGTTCTCGTCGTTGGGCCACATCGGATTGACCGTCTCCGAGAACATCCCGTGGTGGAGGATGCAGAGCTGGACGTAGATGCCGTTCTCGGCGGCGAGGTCGAGGGTGGCGTCGAGGCTCTTCATCGCCGACTGGCGCGGTCCGTAGTCGTAGACGTCGCCCCAGTAGATCGAGAAGCCCCAGGCCGCCATCCAGACGCGGGCGTAGTTCATCCCGACGTCGCCCATCTTCCCGAACCAGCCGGCGTAGTCGTAGTAGCGGCGGTCCTTCGAGGTGTACCAGGCGACGTTCTGGCCGACGGGAACGTACGTTCCGCCTTCCGAGAAGGCGAAATGGCGTCCGTTCCCCTCGTCCACGATGATCGTGCCGCGGTAGTCCGAGGCGGGGTCGGCGGAAACGTCGAAGGTCTTCTCGAAGGTCTGGACGACGGCGCCGTCGACCTTGACGTAGACCTCGGCGGAAAACGCGCCGGTCTCGCCCGTGAGGTAGCGCAGGCGGTACTGGGGATCGTTCTCGGCGACGAAGCCGAGGACGATCGCGACGTCGTCGGGAAGCACCGTGACGGTGCCCTCGAGGTTGTTGTTGCGGTTGACGATCGTGCCGAGGGTGACCTCGCGGTAGTCCTGGAACCAGAACGCGGACACCTTCTTCACGTCCCCGCTCGGCGCCTCGACGTAGGCGTAGAGGTCGATCTCGGCGTAGTCGTAGACGTTGTCGACGGCGGAAAGGAGGGCGTCGACGTCCGCCTTCGTGAAGGCGAACTCGATCCGTTCTCCGGAGGTCGGTGCCTCGGTGAGGAGGATGAAGTCGTCGAAGCGGCATTCAGCCTGCTTCGCGGAGAGGACGAGGACGGGAAAGCCGATCTCGATGCCGGCGTAAGAAAGGACCACGATCTGTTCGCCGGCGGCGTCGGCGTCCCACGCGACGATCATCTCGGGATCGAGCAAAACGGTCTCGATCAGGGTTCCGTGGGCGTCGTAGACGGCGATCGAACCGCCGCGGAGCGAGAGTTCGTCGCCGAGCGAATAGATCGACTTCTTCGGCGCGGTGAGGACGTACGACCCGATCACGACGACCTCGCAGGTGTCGCTCGCGTCGCCGGAACGGACGGTGATGGTCGCCGATCCCGGCGCGACGCCGGTCACGAGCCCTTCGGCGGTGACGGCGGCGACGGTCTCGTCGGAGGAGACGAAGGTCACGGCCGCGGTCGCCGGTGCGACCGTCCAGCCGAGGCGGACGGCGCCGCCGCGCGCCAAGGTGACGGAATTGACGTCGAGGACGACCTCCGCCGGAACGGCTGCGGTCGTCTGGGTCGTCGTCGTTCCGCAGGCGGCGGCCGCAAACAGGATCATGATCGTCGCCGCGAGGGCCGCGATGCGTCTGGCAGTCATGGGTGCACCTTCGTTCCTGGTCATGGATTGGTTGAGACGACCGCCTGCGCGGAACGGCGGTCGATGATCGTGCCGGAGACCATCACGCGTCCGTAGACGCGTTCGGGGTCGCCGATCTTCTTGGTGATGATTCGCGCGCAGGTGCGCACCATCTCCTCGACGTTGTTGTCGACGGTGGTGATCTGCGGATCGGCGATCGTGGAGAAGATCGAGTTGTCGAAGCCGACGACGGACACGCGGCCGGGAACGTCGATGCCGACGGCCTTCAGCTGGTTGATGAGGGCGTGGGCGACGCGGTCGCAGTTGCAGACGAACGCCGAGGGCAGCGGATCGGGAAGCGCGAGCGGGATGAAGCGTCCCTGGTCGTCGCGGTCCTCGATCACATGCGCGGGAGGAAGCGCGATCTCGTTCTCGATGAGCGACTTGTAACAGCCGAGGAAGCGGTCCTGGATCGAGGAGGTCGAGCGGATCGAGCCGACGTAGGCGATCGACCGGTGCCCGAGCGCGACCAGGCGGTTGGTGAGCTGGTAGGCCGAGAAGAAGTTGTCGGAGACGACGCAGTCGGTCTTCGAGTGGTTCACGTAGAAGTCGAAGAACACGAGCGGAACGTCGACCGTCTCGATCTTCCGAAGGTAGTCGCCGTGCATCTGGCCGAGGACGATGATGCCGTCGACCTTGTTCTCGTTGTAGAGGCGGGGCAGCGCGCAGGCGTCCTCGCTCTGATAGGTGACGATCTCCATGATCCCCGAATACCCGAGTTCGTCGAGCCGGCGGATCATCTCGCCGCAGACGGTGAAGTAGTAGGCTTCCTTGTCGAGGATGAACTTCTCCGAGATCAGGATCCCGACGTTGAACTGACGGTCCGTGCGCAGGCTTCTGGCCGAATTGTTCAGCCGGTAACCCATCGCCTCGGCGGTCTCCTTGACCTTCGTGCGGAGCTCGTCGGAGACGCCCTCCTTGCCGTTCAGGGCCTTGGAGACGGAAACCTTCGAGATGCCGAGGGCGCGGGCGATGTCCTCCATGTTGATCTTGTCGTTCATCGGGATCGCTTCCTTTCTCAGTACGTGTCGTGAAGCGAGCGGACCCTGAGCTTCATCCGGAAGTCGGCGGGATCGCCGGCAGCCGGACAGCTCACGGTCTTCTTCTCGCCCGCAAGCAGGCAGAAATAGTTGTCGGAGAAGACGGGATCGGCGTCGGGAAGCGAGAGTTCGACGAACTTCGCGAACGCGGATGCCGTCAGGGTGACTTCGAACCGGTCGCGCTTCGCCCGGACGACGACGCGGATCGCCGGTTCCGTCAGGTTCAGATGCTTGTCGGGCGCGAACGAGACGAGGTTCTCGGCGACGATCGCGCCATCCTCGGAAAACGCAGCCGAAAGGACCGTCGCGAACCGCTCCTCCTTGGAGAGGTCGAAGGAAAGCCGGCCGACCTCGACCGCCGCCTGCGCCGGCGCCGCCGCGTCCCACGCGCCGTCCTCGAGGACGGTACCGTCGAAGCGGGAAAGCTTCCAGCGGACGGTTCCGCGGATCGGGGCGAGCCCGTCGTTGGTGAGGTGGACCGAGACGTTCGTCCCCTCCTCGCAGAGCGAGAGGAGGACCGGTGCGAAGAACTTCTTCGCGTGGTAGTGGAGCGCCTTCCAGCGGCTGAAATAGTCGATGCCGGACCAGCTGGCGACCGGCCAGCAGTCATTCAGCTGCCAGTAGAGCGCGCCCATGCAGCGGCCGTAGTTGCGCCGCCAGTGCTCGACGCCGTAGCGCACCCCTTCCGCCTGGATCAGCTGCGAGACGTAGAGGAGGCTCTCGAAGTCCTTCGGGTAGCGGAACATCTTGCCGACGTACGAGAGGATCTTGTCGTTGGCGGTCTTGTTCTTCTGGTGCTGCTCCATGACGTACGAGAAGATGTTCATGTCCTGCTCGCGGGCGAAGGTCGCGACCGTCTTGAGGGCGGGGAACGACTGGATCCCGAACTCGCTCATGAAGCGTGGATGGTATTTCCGGTACGAGGTGATCGGCTCGTTGCTGTGCCAGACGCCCCAGTAGTGCATGTCGCCCCGGCCGTCGGCGTTCGAACCGTCGAAGGGTTCGCCGCCCGAGGAGGGCGACGACGGCCACCAGGGGACGTCGGGAACCGTCTTCGCGACGATCGGCGCGATCGTCTCGAGATACTGCTTCACATAGTGCTTCTTCGACAGTTCGCGGCTCGGGACGTTCCAGTGCTCGATCGCGGTCTCGTTCTCGTTGTTGCCGCAGATCAGGGACAGCGAGGCGTGGTGGCGGATGCGGGCGAGGTTGTCCTCGATCTCCGCCACCATCGTCTGCACCCACGGCGCGTCGTCCATGTCGTAGACGGCGCAGGCGAACATCAGGTCCTGCCAGACGAGCAGGCCGAGCCGGTCGCAGCCGTCGAAGAACGAATCAGCCGGATAGATCCCGCCGCCCCAGACGCGGACCATGTTGTGGTTCGCGGCCTTCGCGGCGGACAAGAGCGCAAACGACCGCTCCGGGTTCATGCGGCCGAGGAGGTTGTCCTCGGGAATGTAGTCGGCGCCTTTCGCGAAGATCCGGACGCCGTTCACGGCGAAGGTGAAGGACTGTCCGAACGCATCGTCCTCGCGGATCACCGCGACGGTGCGCAGACCGACCGACAGGGTGCGCGAGTCCTCGATCGCATCGCCATGGCGGAGGAAGACGATCGCGGTGTAGAGCGGCTGTCCGCCATACCCGGCGGGCTGCCACTTGCGGGCGTTCTCGACGACCGTCGCGAAGGCGGCGGAACCATGCTCGAGAACCGCCTCTTCGACGCCGATGACGGCGTCGTCGGGATCCTTCAGGACGAATTCGACGGCGAGCTCGGGGGACGCCGCGAAGACTTCGGCGGAAACGTCGACGGTCAGTCCGACCGATCCGTCGGGACGATGGTCCTGACGGACGACGACGTCCGCAAGCCGCGCCGACGCGTACGACTCGATCCGGATGTCGCGCCAGATGCCGGCGTCCGGCAGCTGCGGACCCCAGTCCCAGCCGAACATCGAACTGCCCTTGCGCAGGTGGATGAAGCCCTTGACGGCGTCGCCCGCCTGATAGAAGTCGTGCGGACACGCCGCGTGCCGCTCGCGGATGTAGCGGAGGGACGAGCGCAGCGTGACCTCGATATGGTTCTTGCCGGCGGCGAGGACGCCGCGGAGCGGAAAGCGCCAGCGCCGATGCATGTTGTCGGTCGTGCCGACGAGGATGCCGTTCACGCGCAGCTCGCCGAGGGTGTCGATGCCGTCGCAGACGAGGAAGCTGAAGCGCGGAAGCAGGGCGGCGGGGATGTCGAAGTCCCGTTCGTAGACGTAGTCGTGGACCATCAGCTCGCGGGCTTCGTACTCGTTGTCCTGATCGAAGGGATCCTTCATCAGGCCCGCCGCGAGCAGGTCGCCGTAGACGGAACCCGGGACGGTTCCGCGGACATGGTCGGCCGGACCCCCGGACAGGATCCAGGTGCCGTTCAGATCGATCCTCATGGAGGAGTTCCTCGCCCGCTCAGTAGACGATGTCCTCGCGGACCACTTCGCGGCCCGTCAGGGCGGAGATGTGGTCGGCGAGCTGGCCGGCGGCCTTGATGTAGGTGTCGACGTTCGGATGCCAGTTGGCGCCGAGCGGCGCGCCGTCGGAACCGGCGCCGGCGACTTTCAATGACGAGATCCGGTCGAACTCGAGCGCGGCCCTCGCGGCGGCGTCGATCGAGACGTTCTGGACGTACTGCGCCTCGGACATGAGACCGTAGACGAGGACGATGTAGGTGTCGGGGTGATAGGCGCGGAGGGTCGTGACGAAGGCGACGAGCGCATCCGTCACGGCTTCGCGGAAGAGCGCCTGCTGGTCGGCGGAGAGGCTCGCGTAGTTCGAACTGGAGAAGTCGTTGCCGCCGAGGGCGATCACGATCACGTCAGGATCGTAGTCGCTGTGGTCCCACTGGCCGGCAGCCGTGAAGACGACGTTCTGCGAATTGGTGGCGAAATATTCGTAGGCCGCCGGGATCGTCTGCGTCGCGGACGCCTGTCCGCCGGTGTTCCAGCCGCGGGTCAGGCCCCAGCCGGAGGAGGCGAAGATCGACGTCTCGGCGTCGAGCAGGTAGGAGGTGAGGTAGGTGAAGCAGAGCAGGCCGTCGGAGTTTTCCGTATTCTTGACGGCCGACGACGGACCGAGGTCGCCGTAGCCGACCGAGGTCGAGGCGCCGATGTACTGGATCTTGAAGTCCTTGACCGGATCGGGGGTCGCGAACGACCCGTCGGTGACGACGCGGACGACGGCGGTGTCGGAATCCTGCGCCTCGCTCCGCTTCAGGACCTTGACGGTATGGAGACCGTCCTCGAGTCCCTCGGCGAGGACGCATTCCGTCTGCATCTGATCGAGGACGATGGTCGTGCCCTTGGTCGGGTCCTCCTCGCCGTCGAGGAGGACGACGAGATGGGCGCGGCGGGAGACGACGCCCGAATCGGAGGCGAGGAACGTGGCCTTCAGTTCGGTGCCGCGGAAAGTGACGGTAAAGCCGCTCGCGGTATTCCAGAAATAGCGGCGGCTTGTGAGCGCGTCGTACCAGGTCCGGCCGATCCAGCGGATCATCGTGAAGTCGTTCAAGGTCTCCCCCTCCAGGACGTCGGTCGCGTTCGGATCGACGAGTTCGACGGCGATCTTCTCGCCAAAGGGCGAATCGGCGAAGCCGGTGCCGGCGACCGCCTTGATCTGCAGGTCGTAGGCGCCGTAGTCCGCCAGAAGCGACAGGTCGAAGCCGCTCGCGACGAACCATTCGCCGACGATCGTTTCGCCCTGCGACAGCCGGATCCGGTAGCGGCTCGCGCCGTCGACGGGATCGAAGGTGACCGCATTGTCGGACACCGCCAGGTTGGCGGGGACGGACAGCGCCTCGAGGGTCGTGGTCGTCGCGGCCGTCGTCGGGACGGTGGTGGCGGTGGTGGCCGCCGTGGTCGTGACGCCGCAGGACGCGAACGCGAGCGTGGTCAGGAGGATGGTGAGTGTCGCAAGGAATCGTCTCATGGGGAACCTCTTCTATGGTTGTAACTTAACCGATAACTTAATTATATTCCGAAGGAAGGCCGCTGTCAAGTAAGCGTTTTCCGGTTTTCACCTCGAAAACGCATGAAAAAAGGATCGGCTCGAACGAGTCGATCCCGCCTGAAGACGATCGCGGCGCGGGCGTCGGTCGCGAGGACCGAAAGCCCGAAGCGTCTCCCCAGAAGCGCGAGCGCGACGGGGGTGTAGAAGCAGAGATGGGTTTCGTCGCGTCGATACCACCAGCGCTCGAAGTCGGCCGGAACCATCCGCGTCGAGACGGCGAGCACGCCGCCCGGGGCGGGCAGCGACGCCATCTTCTCCCATTCGGCGAACGGGTCGCGGAAATGCTCGACCACCTCGGTCGCGGTCACAAGGCCGTACCGCCGCAGAAGCGGCGCCGGATCGGGAAAGAACAGCGGATCGTAGCCGACGGCCTCGTATCCCCGCTTCTCGAGCAGGCCGAGCAGCGCCCCGGTGCGGCCGCAGCCGTAGTCGAGGGCGGTCCCGGGTTTCACGTACGGGTCGACGTTTTCGGCGAGGAAGCCTTCGAGGATCCGGAGGAACCCCTCGTCCGCGACCGGACTGTGCATCTCGTGGCGGCGACGCTCGGCGGCGGCATCGGGATGGATCGAGGGATCCTTGACGATCATCCCGCAGCCGGGACAGACGCGGAAGCATCCGCCGTCGAGCCGAAGGAGGGTCCGCGGCGCGCCGCACGCCGGACATTCAGTCGATGAACTCGAACTCATACTCGCTGATCCGGACCGTGTCGCCCGTCTTCACCCCACGCTTGCGGAGGGCGTCGTCGACGCCTGCGCGGCGCAGCCGCCGCGCGAGCAGCTTGACGGATTCCTCGATCGCGAAGTTGGTGCGGGGAATCAGTCGTCCGACCAGCGGACCGACGACCTCCCAGACCTTATCGGACGGGCGTGCGATCTCGAAGTCGGGACCCGGCGCGACGTTTCCGGCGACGATGTCGAGGTCGTCGTAGACGTCGAAGAAGGGGGTCCGATCGAGCAGTTCGGCAATCTTCAGGAGGAGGTCCCTGACGCCGTCGCGGGTCAGGGCAGAGATCGGCACGATCTCGACGCCGGGGCCGACCTGGGTGCGGAACCGTTCCAGGTGCTCTACCGCCTCCGGCAGATCCATCTTGTTGGCGACGAGGATCTGCGGACGTTCGGAGAGCTTGAACTTGTAGGCGGCGAGCTCGCGGTTGATGACGAGCCAGTCCTGGTAGGGATCGCGCCCGTGGGACGCCGACATGTCGACGATGTGGACGATGACGCGGGTGCGCTCGATGTGCTTCAGGAACTGGAGTCCGAGGCCGACGCCCTGGGCGGCGCCCTCGATGATCCCGGGCATGTCCGCCATCACGAAGCTCTTGACGCCTTCGACGTTCACGACGCCGAGGTTGGGGACGAGGGTCGTGAACGGATAGTCGGCGATCTTCGGCTTCGATTCCGAAACGACGCTGATCAGCGTCGACTTGCCGACGGACGGAAAGCCGACGAGACCGACGTCGGCGAGCAGCTTGAGCTCGACGCGGAGGTCGAGGGTGAGACCGGGAGTGCCGTTCTCCTGGAATTCCGGCGCCTGGTTCTTCGGGGTCGCGAAGCGGGCGTTGCCGCGTCCGCCGCGTCCGCCGGGGGCGACCACGGCCCTCTCGCCGTGGGTCGTCAGGTCGCAGAGGACCCGGTTCGTCGGTTCCTCGTAGACGATCGTCCCGACCGGGACGGTCACGACGATGTCCTCGGCGTCGGCCCCATGGCAGTTCTTGGTCTTGCCGTTCTCGCCGTCGTCGGCCTTGATCACTTTCTTGTAGCGCAGGTCGAGGAGCGTCGAAAGGCCTTCGTCGGCCTGGAAGACGACGCTTCCGCCCCGGCCGCCGTCGCCGCCCGCGGGCCCGCCGTACTGGATGTATTTTTCCCGGCGCCAGGAGACGATCCCGTCGCCGCCCTTACCCGATTTGATCTTGATTCTCGCTTCGTCGATGAACATTCCGAACCACATCCCATCCGTTCCAATTATACCATATCGTCCCGTCCCGCCCAAGCAAAAGTCGGGCCGAAACCCGACTTTCGATCAGCGCAGGACGCGTTCGTATCCTTCCCGGTAGATCAGCGGCAGATGGCCGCGGTGGACGAAGCCGAACCGGAGGATCATCCGCTTCATCCGCGCATTGTCCGGATGCGTGTCGACCTTGACCGCATCCGCCCCCTCGCGCATCGCCTTCGCGATCGCGAAGGTGAAGAGCGCCGCCCCGATCCCGTGCCGGCGGGCGTCCGGATCGACCATCACGCGATGGAGCACGAGCGCGTTCCGGCCTTCCCAGCGGACGGCCGCGTAGGCGGGATCGTTCTCGGGAAGGATCGAGATCGAGCCGACGATCCGGCCCTCCTCCTCGGCGACGAAGAGCGCACCCTTCGCGGCGTCCGCGGTGAATTCGCGGATTCCGGGATAGACGGCGCTCCACTGGTCGACGCCGCTGGCGTGGAGCTCGTCGGCGACGCGCCGGGCGATGTCGTTCAGGATGACGGCGTCTTCGGCCTTACCCGTTCTGATCATCGGGAACCCCCCTGAGGCTGACGTCCGTGCCGTCGGTCTCGAGGGACCAGTCCGCATGGACGTAGTCCTTGTCGCCGTTGGAATAGAGAAGCGAGCCCCCGGAAAGACGGATCGCGACGATCGGCGCGTACAGTTCGCGCAGTTCGACGTCGGCACCCGCGCCCTCGACGTCGAGGCGCGCCGCCGCGGTCGAATACGCGAGCAGGCTCGTTCCCGCCTGAAGGTCGGCCTGCAGGGTTCCCTGGACCGTCCCCGCGGTGACGGTCGCCTGCGCTCCGTCCGAAAGGGTAAGCGAAAGCGAGTCGCAGCCGTCGGCCTTGACGGCGATCTCGCCGCCGCGGGAGACGAGCGTGACGTCGCCGACCGACACGTCGGCCGCGGTCAGGCCGATCCGGCCTGCGGCGACGTCGGCGGAAAGCGATTCGAAGCCGAGGTACTCGATCGTGAGGTTGCCGTAGGCGGCGAGGTTCACCGTCACGTCGGCGATCGGAAGCGTCTTCGGGACGTAGATCTCGACCGCGCCCGGAAGCGGGTCGGCGTAGCGGACGTAACCCGTTTCGCCATGCGCGAAGGCGACGTCGATCCGGTTCGACGCGGGGTCGACGGACCAGACGAGCGTGTCCTTCTGCGCGGCGGTGTCGTAGAGGAAATAGACCTTGATCTCGGTGGTGTCGGAGACGGCGTAGAGGTGGACGTTGCCGACGCCGGCGGTCACGACGACGTCGTAGGCGTCGCCGTTCGCGATGTCGTCCGTCACGTCGACGACGAGCTCGTCGCTTTCGAGGTTTTCGACGACGATCGAACGGTAGACGAGCGAATCGTTCCCCTCGAGGACCTTCTTCGCCACCCAGCCGGAGCCGAGGACGACGACGATCAGGGCGACGTAGGCGACGATCGACTTGGTCGGGGTGTTGATCCCGAGGGCGCGGATCGGGGTCGCGAGCGAGAGCTTCCGGACCGCGGCGACCAGCGGCGCCGGGTCGTTGCCGCGGACCGCGGCCACGCCGCGGACGATCAGCGTCCCGATCAGCCGGACGAGGAACAGCGACAGTTCGAGGAACAAGAGTCCGAGGACGAGCAGGTAGCCGGCGTCCGCGGCGAGGTAGATCCAGACCCAGAACTTCTCCCAGCCGTGGGCGAAGGCGACGATCGGCAGGATCGAGAAGCGTTCGGCGTTCACCTGGAAGAAGCTGACCGCGAACAGGACGATGAGACCGAGGAGGAGTGCGAGGACGACGGCGATCAGGAGGTTGCGGATCATCACGAGGGTGGTCTTGTTCATCGCGTCACCCGATCCGGCGGACGCCGTCGGACGGCTCCGCGACGTAAATTTCGGCCATCAGGCCGTAAGCCTTGTAGTAGCCTTCCGCGACTTCGTCGGAGAACGCCGGAATCGCGCCCTTCGGGACGATGTTCACGGTGCAGCCGCCGAAGCCGGCGCCGGTCATGCGGGCGCCGAGGGCGCCGTTCTTCCCGGCGAGATCGACGAGCAGGTCGAGTTCGGGGATCGAGACCTCGTAGTCGTCCCTGAGCGAGGCGTGCGAGGCGTCCATCGCCCGGCCGAAGCCGGCGACGTCGCCGCGTCGCAGCTGTTCGAGGGCGCCCCTGGTGCGGGCGTTCTCGGTCACGGCGTGCTTCGCGCGGCGGTAGAGGACGCCGTCCCCGAGGGCGGAAGCGTGTTTCCGGAAGGTCTTCTCGTCGAGGTCGCAGAGATGGTCGACGGCGACGCTTTCCTTCAGAATCGAAAGCGCCCGGTCGCATTCGCGCCGCCGCTCGTTGTACTTCGAGTCGACGAGGCCGCGCTTCACCTTCGAGTTCACGATCACGATCGAACATTCGCCGAGCGCGAGCGGAACGGGGGTGTACGCGAGCGTCGCGCAGTCGAGGAGCAGAGCGCAGTCCTTCCTGCCGTTCGCGATCACGAACTGGTCCATGATCCCGCAGTGGACGCCGATGTACTCGTTTTCGACCTTCCTGCAGAGGACGGCGAGGTCGGGACGGGTGTATCCGAGCCCGAAGGCGTCGTTCAGAAAGCAGGCGAAGAGCAGCTCGATCGAGGCCGACGAAGAGAGTCCGCTCGCCTGCGGCAGGTCGCCGTGGACGGCGGCGTCGAAGCCGCGGTCGATCGTCCCGCCGCGCATGGCCATTTCGCGTACGACGCCCTTGGCGTAGTTCGCCCAGGAGTCCTCGCGGCGGTAGGCGAGGTGGTCGAGGGTCGTCGCGACGATCCCGGCGCCCGCGAAGTTCTCGGAATAGAGGCGGATCGTGCGGTCGTCCCGCAGGCGGAACGCTCCTTCGTTGCCGAGCGACAGCGCCGTCGGGAGGACGAAGCCGCCGTTATAGTCGATGTGTTCGCCGATCAGGTTGACCCGGCCGGGCGAAAAGTAGACGAGGACGTCGTCGGACGGACCGAACTGGAGGTCGAAGAGCGCGCGGATGTCATGGATCATGGTGGTCACCCCTTCGTGAAGATTATACACTGACGGACCCCGATGCACAAGGCGATTCGGGAATGAAGAAGGGACGCGCGGGGCGTCCCTTCGGCGGTGGTTCAGGAGAGCGTGACGACGATCTCGTCGTACGCGCCGTCGCGGACCTGGAGGGCGTCCTCGCCCTCGAGGCGGCGGCCGACGATCGTCTTCACGGCGATGCCGTCGCGGCGCAGCTCGTAGCGCACCGGCTCGGTCTTCCAGCCGTCCTTGCCGGCGGGATTCAGGTAGACGACGTTCTGGCCGATGAAACGGGCCTCGATCCGTCCCTCGCGGAAGTATCCGGACGGGACGAGCGGCCGAAGCGCGAGCGTGAGCCGCCCGTTCTCGGCCTTGAACAGCTCCTTGCCGTGCATCGCGATCGACCAGATCGAAAGCATCTCGGCGGTCGATCCGGAGAGGCGGGAGACGAATCCCTGGCCGCGGACGGCCGGGTTCGGATTGTTCGAGGTGGCGACGAACGAGGAGTTCTCGGTGGTCGGTCGGCCGTAGGTCTCGGGATCCATGAAGCAGACGAGGTTCTTCTCCGCTTCGGCGAAGAAGCGTTCGTAGAGTCCCGCCTTGAGGATTCCGAGGAGATACTTGTAGGTCATGTGGAGGAAGTTGGACTCGCGTTCGAGCCAGCCCTTCGTGAAGGCGCGGATGCGGCCGATCTCGTGACCGCAGGCGTCGAGGTCGGAGGAGGTGCGGTACGTTCCGAGGGCCTCGTCGTAGAGGTCGGTGGACTTGATCCTGACCGCCATCGCGGCGGCCGCGTCCTTGTCCCTGGTCGTCTTGAGCCAGCGTGCCGGCGCCTCGAGGAAGTCCGGGAGGCGGTGTCTTTCAAACGCGGTCACCCGCGTCAGGGGCAGTCCGTAGGAACCGACGACGGGTTTTCCGGCACCGTCGACGACCGGCTCGTGGGCGGTCGCCTCGTAGTAGAAATAGGTCGGGATGATGCCCTCGCCGATCGCGATCGCGCGTTCGATCGCGCCCTCGCAGCCGGCGACGACGCGACCGACGAGGCCCGCGAAGGCGGCCGCGTCGACCTCTTCCGTCCGCGCCGATCCGAAGCGGATGCGCTCGCGGTATTCCTCGCGCAGGGTCGAGACCTCGTCCCAGCGGGCGAAGCCGGGGGCGGTTTCGACCGCCTCGAGGCGTTTCGCGAAGGCGAGAAACTCGACCGGCAGGACGACCTTGCCGGCGGGGGCGGCCTTCAGGAAGCGGGCCAGGCGCAACAGCTCGACGGTCTCGCTCATGCCGGATCCGAAGATGCCGGGGAGGCCGTTCATCGCGTCGTTCCAGCCGGGGCGGTTGGCCTCCATCTCGACGCCGAGGCCTTCGGGGTCGAGGGTGGCGAACTTGATCGCCGCCAGCATCAGGAGTTTCGCGTAGAGGCAGGTCGAGAACGTCCCGCCTTCGGCCTTGAACCAGTTGGTGCCGTGCTCGGCGAGGCCGAGACGCCGGATCTTCTCGCCGTCGGGGTGGCGGAGGGAGCCGTACTGGCGGACGTGACCGTCCTTGTCGACGCAGGTCTTCTCCGCGCGCGGTCGGACCGAGACGGGACTGTCGAAGGTCGTGTAGGAGCGGTCACCGAAGAGGAGCGTCTCGCGCCGGTCGGGGAAGATCTCGAGGTAGCGCTCGACGAGGTCGAGGATGTAGGTCCAGTGGTCGGTCCAGTAACCCTCGTTCCACGACGCCTCGACGTCCTGGCGGGCATGGGCGAAGATCGCGGCGAAGAGGGCGTCGTCGGACAGCGGCGTCGCGATCCCCTTCTGTTCCATGCCGTTCACGATCGAGCCGGGGGTGAACTTGCCGGATAGGAGCGGGACCATCGCCGCCGCCCCGTCGCCGAAACAGCGCGCCGCAAGATCCGGGATGACGGACTTGTCGTCGATCGCGAAGGTCGCGCCGTTGATCCCGAGCGGGTTGTAGCCGTCGGCCTGGACGAGCGAGGCGAACACCTTGATCGAGTAGTCGCCGGTCTCCGGATGGAAGAACACGTCGTTGCGCCGGTTCTGGCAGACGTCGCGGAAATTGCCGTTGCCCTGGGAGTAGAATTCCGGCGCGATCGAGAAGAAGTTGTAGTCGCGCTCGAGGTCGCCGTGCTTGCGGCTGTAGAGGTAGTAGACGAACTTCCGGTCGCCGGCGTCGATCGTCATCGGATATCCGCCGCGGAGGAGGTTGTCGAGGTAGTTCTGGCGGATCATCTCGTCGAAGACCGGATAGGCCGTCTTCGTCGTCACGTCCTCGAGGAGGGCGTCGACGACCGTCGCCGCGGCGCGCCTCTTTTCCTCGAACCAGGCGTGGCCGCGCCGTGCGAGGTCGAGCCGCTTGGCGGCGACGGCCTGGACGTCGTGGGTGTAGCCGACGAGGGTGTCGACCGTGACCGTCTCGCCCGGCCGGATCGTCGTCGCGAAGCCGGTGAAGCCGCAGGGGACCTTGTTCGCGGTCGCTTGGAAGGAATTCTTGAGTTCGAGCATCGTGTGCTTCGCGAAATGCGCCGGATGGTTCATCGCCGTGTCGTATCCGTAGACGAGATCCATGTCGGCGAACGGCGTGACCGGTTCGCCGTCGAGGAACGAGAGATAGAAGTTGCCGTCCTTGACGAGCGCCGTCTCGGAGGTGTCGCCGGTCGCGGAGCGAAGCCTGTAGAAGGCGAACCCCTCGTCGAGGCAGTCGACGTCCATCCAGCTGCGGAGGAGGTTGGACATCGCCTTGTAGCCGCCGTGGTCGATGCCGGCGGGGAGAATCTGGGAGATGCCGTCGAGGACCTCGACCGAAGTCGCGACATTCGTCGTGTTCGTGATCGAGACCATCCGGACGAGGGCCGCGAGCGGGTCCTCGGGCAGGCCGAAATAGGTGACGCGGACGGCGAGGCCGAGCCGTCGGTTCTCCTCGACGATCGTAAACGACGCCGGCTGGATCTCCATCCGCCGCTTCGGCTTCTCGTCCTCGGGCTTGAAGATCTCGTGCACGGTCCCGTCGACCTTGACGAAGGTGCGGAAGCCGATCTTCGAGGTGTACAGGTAGGCCAGGTTGCCGGGATGGAATTCGAGCATCTGGCCGTTCTTGTCGCGGAGGCCGAACGAGCAGATCCCCTGCCCGCGGTTCACGTAGAAGGCCCAGAGCGGAATGCCGCGCTTGCCGGCGAGACCGGGCAGGAAGCTCGCGAAGGTCTTCCGACGGTCGTAGTCGTCGATGATGAAGCTGTTGCGTTCGAAGCGATAGCTCTTCTCCATGGGGATGGCACCGTCCTGTCATATGTAACCTATTACACAATTGTATTATACCGCACGCGGCGCGGATTGGCAAGACGAATCAAAAGCCGCCCCCGACGATGGCGGGAACGGCTTCAGGCGGTGATTGCGAGGGCGTAGAGGATGAACGAGAAGGAGAGCGAGAGCAGCCGGACGAAGACGTCGACGACCGCCTTCCCGCGGTACGGACGGATCGCGCGGACGGCGATCAGTCCGATCCGGAGCACCGTCGCGAGGAAGAGCAGGTAGAACTCGACGGAGGCCCCCCCGCCGAAGGCGCCGCGGCCGTAGACGATCGCCAGCGTTCCGAGGACATCGGCGAAGAGCGCCGAGACGAGGGGAAGGACGCGCATCGCGCGGTCGCCGAACGGAATGCCTTCGCGGGCGGCGCGGACCTCCAGAAACGGCGAGGCGAGCGCCCAAAGGGCGGGAAGCGCGACCAGCAGGATCAGAAAGGCGACGTCGTCGCGAAACGAGAGGAAGTTCGCGATGACGAGGATCGGGAGCGTCGGCGCGATCCACCACTCGGCGAACAGCCAGGGGTTCTTCTTCCGGGCGGCGGAAAGCCATTCCGGCAGTGCCCGGATCCAGAGGTACAGGCGCGTGAACAAGGCGATCGCCTCCCTTCGCGAACCATTATACTACGGAACGCGAAAAAAAGGCAGGGGATCGTTCCCCTGCCGGTCATTCCTGCGGATAGACGGACGCCTGCTTGCGGTCCTTGCCGAGACGTTCGAACTTGACGATGCCGTCGACCATCGCGAACAGCGTGTCGTCCTTGCCCATGCCGACGTTCGTGCCGGGATGGATCTTCGAACCCCTTTGACGGTAGATGATCGATCCCGCGGTGCAGAACTGGCCGTCGGAGAGCTTCGCCCCGAGCCGTCTGCCGGCGGAATCGCGACCGTTCTTGGTCGAGCTGACTCCCTTTTTGGAAGCCATGAATTCCGATATGTTCAGATTCAAGATCATTGGTTACACCTCCAGTGTGATGTTGCTGCGCGTTACAGGGTGATTTCGGAAATCGTCAGCTTGGTATACGGTTGACGATGGCCGTTCTTCTTGTGGTAGTGTTTCTTGGGCTCGTATTTGAAAATGACGACTTTCGGGCCCTTGCCCTGCTTGTTGACGACGGCCTTGACCGCGGCGCCCTTGACATAGGGCTTGCCGATCTTGATCTTGTCGCCGCCGACGAGCAGCACCTTGTCGAACGTATAGACGGAATCGACTTCCGCCTCGAGTTTTTCAACCCAGATTTCCTGTCCGACTTCCACGCGCACTTGCTTTCCACCGGTTTCGATGACTGCGTACATTCCTGCACCTCCTCAAATTGGTAAGACGCGCCGTGATGGTCACGCCGAAGCGTGTTCAACCATTTCCGAGCGGTATGCATTTGACATACGGTGATATTATACTAAAACGACCCGGGCGAGTCAAGGAAAATCGTCTAGCGTTCGCCGGGATAGCGGAAATTCCACGAAGCCCGGATCGCATCCGTCTGACGAAGGATCTCGAGGGTCGCCTCGTGCGGGCAGACGGGGCTTTCGACGTCCTTCCGGCGGATGCAGCGGATCGCTTCGAAGATCTCGTATTCGAGGCCGTTGACGAGGTGCTTGACGGCGATCTCGCGGACGATCTTGTGGTCCTTGTTGTACACCGTGGCCACTTCCGTCGACCAGAAGGAGGGCAGGTGCACGTACCCCTTCGTGCCGTAGATGTAGGCTTCGCGACCGAGGTCGGAGACGATCGAGGCGTTCAGAACGGCGGTCGCGTGCGGATAGAAATAGGTGATCTTCTCGGCGACGTCGACGCCGGTCGGTCCCATCGTGACCTCCGCGTCGAAGCTGTCGGGGACGCCGAGGAAGAGGTTGGCGAGCGTGATCGGATAGATTCCCACGTCGAGGAGGGCGCCGCCGCCGAGCGCGGGATCGAAGAGCCGGTCCTCGGCGCCCGCGCCGCTTTCGAAGCAGAAATCGGCGTCGATCTCGATCACTTCGCCGATCTCGCCCTGGTCGACGAGCTTCTTCACTTCCTGGATCGCCGGCAGGAAGCGGGTCCACATGGCTTCCATCAGGAAGAGCCCCCTGGATCGGGCGAGGGAAACGAGCTCCTGCGCCTGACCGGCGTTCAGCGTGAACGCCTTCTCGCAGAGGACGTGCTTGCCGGCTTCGAGGCACATGCGGACGTGGTCGAAATGCAAACCGTGCGGCGTCGCCACATAGACGCAGCGGACCTCGGGGTCGGCGATGAGTTCCTCGTACGTGCCGTAGGCCTTCTGGAAGCCGTAGTTCGCGACGAATCGCGCCGCGCGCTCGAGGTCGCGCGATGCGACCGCGTAAAGCGTCTCGCCGATGCCGTTCATCGCCTGACAGAAACGGTGCGCGATCTTGCCGGCACCGAGAACACCGAACTTGACCATGATATCACCCGTCTTCCATTATACGCCTAAATCGTAAACGCGCCAACGAGAACGTGCGCCCGCGCGTTGGTAAAGGCGTTACATCTTTCGAATCGGGAGGGGGGATGCGGTTTCGCGCCGGGAGGATGGCGGAAACGCCGGGTCCGTGGTACAATGGATGCGGACGGTGATCATCATGCCCTGGTGGACGGTTCCATCGATCGTGCTGGCCGCGCTCGGCCTCTATCTGTTTCTCTCCCATCTCGTCTATCGCCGCTTCATCCGCGTCGGTTCGGCGAACGGAGGCGGTCTGGTCGACCAGACCGATCCGTTCTTCCGATCGTCCTGGGAGTGGTTCAAGACGGTCGCCCGCGACACCGTCGCGATCCGCGCGTTCGACGGCACCCGATTGTCGGCGGCCTACGTCGCTCCCGCCGTCGGTGATCCCGGCCGGACCGCGATCCTGGTCCACGGCTACCGTTCCGTCGGATCCGACCTCGCGATCCTCGCCCGCCTTTACAGCGACATGGGTTTCCGCGTCCTCGTCCCCGACCTGCGGGCGCACGGCCTTTCCGGCGGGAACTACACCTCGTTCGGTCATTTCGAACGGTACGACCTGCGGCGCTGGATCGACTTCGTCCTCCGTACCTACGGGGCGAACGAGAAGATCCTCGTCCACGGCGTCTCGCTCGGGGCGTCGACCGCTTTCCTCTACGCCGCCGGCGACGTCTCGCCGAACCTCCGTCTGATCGTCGCCGATTCGCCCTTCGCCTCCGTCTGGGGCGTCTTCGCGCGCACAGTGAGGCCCCGGGCGCTCGTCCTCTTCCTCCCCGGGATCGAGTTCTGGTGCCGCTACCTGCATCGCTTCCTGCTCTTCCGGATCGACGTCCCCAAGGCCGTGAAGGCGACCAGGACGCCCTTCCTGATCATCCACTCGGTCGGCGACCGGGTCACCCCGTACGCCGCCTCCGAACGGATGTCCGCGCTCTCCGAAGCCCCGCATGAGGTCCACGCCGTCCATTCCGACGTCCACGCCGAGGGGTACCGGACGGACAAGGCGGGAATCGACGCGAAGATCGCCGCATTCGTCGCCAAAACCTTCGAAGACAAGAAAAAATGACTTCCGCGGAAGTCATTTTTTTTATTTTCCCTCTTTCAGGAGGTCCTGCAGGAGCGCCTCGAAGTCGCAGGTCGCGACGCAGACGAACCGGTCGGCGGCGCCGTAGTAGACATAGAGGACGCCGTCCTTCACGACGTTGCCCGTCGGGAAGACGCAGCCGTTGTAGACGCCGGAGGTCTCGTAGTCGAATTCCGGCTCCATGATCGGCTCCTTCGTCCGCGCGAGGATCCGGGTCGGGTCGTCGAGGTCGAGCAAGACCGCGCCGACGCGGTAGGCATCGTCCTTCCTGGCGACGCCGTGGTAGATGACGAACCAGCCGTACGGGGTGCGGATCGGCGGACAGGAGCCGCCGATCTTCTTCGACTCCCACCAGGTCTCGCCCTGCATGAGGATGGTCGGCGCCGGCCATTCGAGCAGATCGTCGGAGAAGGAGATCCAGATCGCCGGATTTTCGTTTGGATATCCCGCGCCGCACTTGAACATCGGCCGCGACAGGCGGACGAACTTCCCGCCGACGCGTTCCGGGAAGACGTAGACGTCGCGGTCGTCTTCGCGCGAATCGGTCATGCGGCCGAGCTTCTTGTAGGTGCGGAAGTCCTGCGTGATCGCGAGGTAGGTCACGGAATTGTTCCAGGAGAGGAACGTCGGGCCGTCCTTGGGCGGGTTGAACCAGGGTTTGGGGGCGTTCAGCCAGTAGCGTCCCGGGGCGTACGGGCGGGCGGCGTAGGTGAGGAAGTACCAGTCGCCCATCTTCACCAGGCGCGGATCCTCGACGCAGCCGCCGTCGGCGCCGAAGTAATCGGGAGAAAGCACGGGCGCATCGCTCTCGCGGACGAAGTCGATTCCGTTCTCGGAGGTCGCGAGGCCGAGGTGGATGTAATGTTCGACGGTGTCGCCGGCGGCGCGGTAGAGCATCGTGAAGCGCTTCGTCGACTCGTCGTAAACGACGGCCGGGTTCAGCACGACGAGGTTCTCCCACTCGTGGGCGGGGACGGGACGGAGGATCGGGTTCTTCGGGGATTTGGTCAGTTTCATCATGTCGGACTCCTCTTCAGGTAGACTCTTGCCTCGAACGGTTCCAGGACGCCGTCCGCCGGCGCCTTGACGTTGCCGAGGATGAGCTCGTAGCCGTACAGGTTGATCCCGACCCGGAAGGGGACGGGCTTTCCGACGGCGTTGCAGACGACGACGAGCGAATCGCCGTCCAGGCGGCGCTCGTAGGCGTACAGGCGGGGATTGCGGAACGCGAGGTCTCGATAGTCGCCGTATACAATGATATCATACTTTTTCCGGAGGGAAAGGATTTTCTGATAGTACCGGAAGATCGAATCGGGATCGTTCTTCTCGGTCTCCGCGTTCACCGTCGCGTGGTTCGGGTTGACGCCGATCCACGGCGTCCCGGCGGTGAATCCGGCATGTTCCGAGGCGTCCCACTGCATTGGCGTGCGGGCGTTGTCGCGCGAGGAATGCGCGAGCATCCGCATCGCCTTCCTGTGCGAATAGAGGAACATCCGCCGCGCCATGCGGTAGATGTTCTTGCTCTCGACGTCGCGGTACTGGTCGAGTTCGGTGAAGCCGGCGTTCGTCATCCCGAGCTCCTGGCCCTGGTAGACGAAGGGCGTCCCCTGCTGGAAGTAGAGCATCGTCGCAAGCATCGTGGCCGACGCGTAACGCCGCTCCGGATCGGCGAAGCGGTCGATGCTCCGGGCCTGGTCGTGATTCTCGAGATAGAGCGTGTTCCAGCCCTTTCCGGAGAGTCCCCGCTGCCATTTCGAGAGCGGTTTCTTGAGGTTCGTCGGACGGAAGCGCTTGACGAACCACTTGATCCCGCCGTAGGAATCGGCACCCATGTGTTCGAACTGGAAGAGCATGTCGAGTTCGCGCCGGTCCTCGGCGACGTAGGAGAGCGCCGTCTTCGGATCGACGAACGCGGTCTCGCCGACGGTGAAGCAGTCGTGCTTCGAGAAGACCTCGTCGCGCAGCCAGCCGAGGTACTCGTGGATCTTCGGGCCGTTCATGTAATGTTCGCGGCCGCGCAGGATCAGCGCCGGCTTCCCGTTCGGCAGCCCCGGCGCCTTCGAAATCAGGTTGATGACGTCGCAGCGGAAGCCGTCGACGCCCTTGGCGAGCCAGAACTCGAGGATCCCCTTCACCTCCTCGCGGACGCGTGGGTTCTCCCAGTTGAGGTCCGGCTGCTTCTTCGTGAACAGATGCAGGTACCACTCCTTGCGTTCCTCGTGGTAGGTCCACGCCGGACCGCCGAAGAACGAGGTCCAGTTCTTCCGTTCCGGCGACCAGTGGTAGAAATCCTCCCATCCCGGTTCCTTTCGGACCGATCTTTGGAACCACGGGTGCTCGTCGGAGGTGTGGTTGACGACGAGGTCCATCACCAGGCGGATGCCGCGGGCGTGCAGCCTGGCGATCAGTTCGTCCATGTCGGCCATCGTTCCGAACTCGGGGTTGATCGCCCGGTAGTCGGAGATGTCGTAGCCGTTGTCGTCGTTGGGGGTGGCGTACACCGGCGAGAGCCAGACGATGTCGCAGCCGAGTTCGGCGATGTGCGGGATCTTCTCGACGATGCCCTTCAGGTCGCCGACGCCGTCGCCGTCCGCGTCCTTGAAGGAACGCGGATAGACCTGGTAGACGGCGCCCTCGCGATACCACGCGCGCTTCATCTCAGTCCCTCCCGAACAGACGCGAGACCGCTCTATCCGGACGCAGGTTCATGAGGTCGACGAGCGCGAGCGCGGTCCGCATCGGAAGCATCCCGCCGCTCATCACGGACATGCTGCGGAGCGGCGTCTCCATGAGCGAGCGCGTCACCATCCGCCGGTACGATTCGGTCTCGTGCGCGACGGCCTTGGTCACCGCGCCGCGGGCGAAGCGAACCAGCAGCTTCCCGAGGAGCGTACGGCTGACGTCCTCGAGCGTGTCGTCCATCGTGTAGGGACGGCGGCGCCGGACGGCGGTGGGTTCGAGTCTGCGGCCGATCAGGATCGCGAAGTCCTCGTCGGTCATGATCAGTCCCCTGGCGACGTCGTAGCTGGTCGCCCCGAGGATCGCGGGATCGGGTTCGGGGCAATCCGGGACGACGACCTCGAGCGGTATCGAAAGGATCGTCTCGGCGGCGTGTCTCATGATCGCGATCCGATAGGTTCCCGGGCGCGCGACGAACCGGTCGGCGCGCGGGTCGAAATAGGCGAAATCCGCTTCCCCGAGGCTGAACGAGACCGTCTTCCGCTCTCCCGGCGCAAGGCCGATCTTGGCGAAACGGCGCAATTCCCGGCGCGGCCGGAAGACCGGCCCGGGGGCGTTCTCGACATAGAGCTGGACGACCTCGCGGCCGAAGACGGAGCCGATGTTCTCGACCTCGACGGCCACTTCGACGTCGCCGGGGATCGTGATCGACGGCCGCGAAGTCCGCAGGTCGGAATAGGCGAAGGACGCGTACGAGAGGCCGTAACCGAACGGGAAGAGGACGGGGACGTTCTTCGTCTGGTAGTAACGGTAGCCGACGTAGACGCTCTCCTGGTAGTAGGCCTTGGCGTTGCCCGCGGCGTAGCGCGACGCGCAGGGGACGTCCTCGGCGCGGAGCGGCCACGTCTCGGGAAGTCTGCCGGACGGATTGACGGCTCCGTAGAGGACGTCGACGACCGCGCCGGCGCCCGCTTCTCCCGGCAGATAGGCGTTCACGACGCTCTGGACGTTCTTGATCCACGGCATCGCCACCGGCGATCCCGCGGTGAGGACGACGATCACCTTGTCGGCGATCTCGGCGACCTGGCGGATCAGTTCCTCGTGGCCGAACGGCAGGCCGAGGTCCGTGCGGTCGTAACCTTCCGACTCGTATTCGTCGGTCAAACCGGCGAAGATGACCACCTTGTCCTTTCCGCGACAGGCTTCCTTCGCGACGTCGAGCAGACCCTGGCTGTAGCCGTCGCCCGAAAGGGCATAGCCGGCGGCGTATTCGTACGACGCCCCCTGCGGCATCGTCTCGAGGATCGAATCCACCTTGTGGGGATTGACGTGCGAGGAACCGCCGCCCTGGATGCGCACCCGCTCGGCAAGGGCGCCGAGGACGGCGACGCGATCGGTCGTCTTCAGCGGGAGGACGTCACCGTCGTTCTTGAGCAGCACGACCGCGGCCGCGGCCGCCTGTCGCGCGAGTTCGTGGTTCCCGTCGAGGTCGACGTCGCGGACGGGAAGGTCCGCATGCGCGTCGACGAAACGGAGCACGCGTTCGACGCAGGCGTCGAGTTCGGCGTCCGTGACCCGTCCCTTGCGATAATCCTTGATCAGCTTGCGGACGGCGTAGGCATGTCCCGGCATTTCGAGGTCGAGGGTGGCGCGGACGGAGCGGGTCCGGTCCGAGACGGCCCCCCAGTCGGAGACGAGAAGCCCGTCGAAGCCGAAACGGCGCCGAAGCGTGGCGTCGAGCAGATGCGCGTTCTCGGCGGCGTAGACGCCGTCGACGCGATTGTACGAGCACATCACCATCGCCGGCCGTTCGCGGACGACGCGTTCGAAGGCGCGGGCGTAGATCTCGCGGAAGGCGCGCGGATCGGCGACGGAATCCGATGTCATCCGCCACGACTCCTGCGAATTGAGCGCATAGTGCTTGACGCATGCGCCGACGCCTTCCGACTGGACGCCGCGGACGAAGGCCGCTCCCAGTTCACCCGAGACGAGCGGATCCTCCGAATAGTATTCGAAATTGCGCCCGCAGAGCGGGCTGCGCTTGATGTTCACCCCCGGCGCGAGGATCGCCTGGACGTCCTTGGCGCGGCATTCCGAGGCGATCGCGCGTCCGACCCTCTCGGCGACGTCGACATCGAAGCTCGCGGCGACCGTCGCCGCGGGCGGGTAACAGACCGCATGGTAGGTCTCCGCCTCCTGGACGCCGGTGCGCGAGTCGAGCTGCTTCCGGAGTCCGGTGGGCCCGTCCGCCATCATCACGGACGGGATCTTGAGGCGCGGGATCGCGCGGGTGTGCCACATGTCGGCACCGACCAGAAGTCCGCATTTCTCCTCGAGGGTGAGTTCCTTAAGCAGTTTCGCGATGTCCATGGGCTGCCTCCGCGGCGCCGTAAACGGCGACCTTCTCGATTTGATTATATCATCGTTGACGGCTCCGCGCCACATGCGATCGCGCGAAACGAAAAAAACCGCCCCCCGAAGGGGACGGCGTGGTGTCCATGGCGACTCGAACAGGATTCGAACCTGCGACCGTTGGATCCGGAATCCAAACGGTCGTTTTTTTTATTTGATTCACACGCACATGTGCGAAAACGTGAATAGATGAGGAGTTTCAATACAAGTGAGAAAACTTCTGAAGAAGATTCAATGGGTGTTTTTCCGGAAAAGCTACTATCGCTCCCTTTCGAGCAGTCGCATGTTTCTTAAAACATCCAGGTGAAGGTCATGGCACATCAGTTCAGATCATATTCACCGGCTGAGAAGTTGCATTATTATGCCGGCAAGTTGAAATCGAAGGACCCGGGCGAACGGATCCTGGCTGAGATGCGAGTCGAAACTCTATCCAGGCAAGTGAAGCCGTTAGATTGGCAGAACTACCTGATCGGACATCCTGAAGCTCGAACGTTGAAGGGCCTGAAGGTGGGATCCTAATGGCCAAGAAGTCGAAATACGCCTGGAGATCTCGATCCGATGTCGCCGATCAATACGAATTCGCGAAGATCTCGGCAGAGATTTGCGAGCTGAAGCGTATGAAGGAGACATCGCCGATCGAGAAGATCGAACTGGCCGTCAAGGAAGAATATCATCGCGCACGCATGTCGAAGTTATCCGGGAACCCGGATTATCGATCCGTCTCCAACAAGCAACTATATCAAGTTGCGAACAACGTGGTCCGGAGGAATCCGAATCTGTATCTCTGAATATGGATCTGAGTTATCGAATCAAATGAGAATTGAACGAAGATCTTCGTTTAATTTATTACTTCAGAAAGGAGGATCACACCATGGCGAAGGGCAAGCGCATGACTCCGAACGAGTCCTACATGTATCACTCCCAGAAGTCGGCTTCGATCGCTCAGCAGCTGAAGTCGTTCGATGTGAAGGCCGAAAAGGACTTCGCGGAGCTTCAGCAGAAGAAACGATACCATGACCTGAAGGCCGCCAACGTTGCCGGCAAGCTCAACAAGAAGCTGCCGACATCGGCGATCGTCAAGGCCTCGAAGAACTACAAACCTTCGAAGCTCCTCGAAGCGCGGATCATCGATCTCAAGAACTAGATCCTCGCCGTTTTGCCTGGGCCTGATCCAACATGATCGGATCGGACCCAGTAAAAACTGCAAGGCATGACAGGAGGTGAGAGTGTGACGAAGAAGGACAAGACATTATACAGATCTCAGCAAGCTCATCTTGCGCTTGCGAACAAGGCTGAAGCCTCTGGCGATCTGAAGAAGGCCTACTATCATACGCTTTGTTACAATACCCAGGCGATAGATGGATCCATTCAGTCAAAGGAAGTCCGGAAAGCCAACTGGCGCTTCGCTCTGGACATGAAGACATTCGACAGAACGGATTTCAACAAGGCGGCGAAATGGAACTCGCCTTGGTGAATGCTAGACGCAAGGATATCCTTGCTTCTTCCAGGGTTCCTGATCTCACCCCCCGGAGATCCGGAATCCTGGAAGCCGCAAGGCTTAATAAAAGTCCCTAATGGGCATGTAACAAATGAAAGGTCAAAAAACAAATGGAAAGACCGTTCAAGAACACCCCAGACTTCACCGAAGCCGACTGGGAAGCGCTGAAGAAGGTCAAGGTTACCCTCGAAAAGCGCGTCAATCCGGAATCCGGATATGTCACCTGCTACGCGACGATCCATCTTCATCAGCTGCTTCAGCCGAAGATGAAACTGACTGAAGATCGTCTCAACCTGATCCGGATGCGGACAAACCGTCAAATCTTCGACAAGAACGGCTACGAGATCCTCAAGCACACCTTCATGGCTCCCTACCGCATGGTCACCGGCACGATCAAGGGAACTGACCGAAAATACAAGTCGGTCCAGGTGATCTTCGGGCAGCAGCTCACCGAAGTCCACTTCTTCAACGACTTCAATCAGTCCGCATGTCTCGCCGAACTGGAAAAGAATGTCGGGATCCAGGGCAAGGAGAAACTCGCTCTGGACATCGAATGGGAGACCGCTCCGGATCCCATCGACTCCGACAAGAACTTCAGCTTCGAAGCGGAATGATCGACCGCTGAATCGAGAAGTGCAGCCGGCTGTGGTTGCGAAGGCCATAGCCGGCAAGTCTTCGAATGAAAGGAGGAGATCACATGACACTTGAACAACTGCTGAAGAAGTTCCCTGGAGATCAGGTCGTCAACGTTCGGACGAAGAACGGTGAACTCTTCAAGGGCACAATCAACGACTTCTGGAAATCTTCGTCCATTTCCAGATCCGCGATTCTTCCGATTTCCGATCTCGATACCGACTTCACGGAGCTGACAGTGGATCGAAAGAAGGAAATCTTCCCCATGTTGGTGGTAGTCCTAGACTACGAAATCAACTTCTCCGCACCGGTTCAACCGGTGAAGGCGTGAGTCATGCTCTTCCAGGCATTTCTCATGTGGATCCTCCAAGGCTTGCTTCTCCTGGCCGGCGTTCTCAAGTGGATTTTCTGGACCGCCCCGCTCGGGTTGATCAAGAAGATTTTCAAATAAGAAAGAAAGGAGAAACGACATGCCCAAACTCATGAATCTCCCGGGCCTGGCCTCCGGCGTTCGCTTCGGCGCAACGTGGTCCGGCTTCTGGGAAAATCTGACCAACCACTGGTCGGAACTCTCCGGCCTCGCCCAGACGACCGTCAAGACGATCGCCGCTTGCGTCGGAGTCGGGTTGGTCTTCCTCATCGGCATCCTCGTCGCCGCCAAGGCGAAAAGAAGCCGTCGCGGCTTCCTGAAGTAACACGCATCATCACTGAGCCTTGCATCCAACCTGCAAGGCTTTATGATTACCCTTCGAGCATCAGCTCGTTCACATACAAAATCATATGCGCTCAGCGCAAAGGAGAAAGAATGAAGAAAATTATCTATGGATTTGTCCTTGTCATGTCGTTCTTCGCTGCCCTGGTCGGGCTGCAGCATCTGCCGGTAGTCAGTGCGGATCCGGTGGATCTGTTGGATCCTGCGAAGGTGGGACTCATGAAGAGCGGATCCAACACGCTCGGCATCCAGTATCACGACGATATCCTGATCGATGGCCGCTATCGCCTCGAGTTCGACGGAACCATGCCGCAAGAACCCTCCTTCCAGTATTCCATGTATGACACGAATGCGATCATGGAAGGCGGCTTCTCCTGGAACGTGATGGCCGCCGACGAACTGTTCGGATGGCCCTTCATCGCGAACCCTGTGTTCAGCGGAGGAACATCGGACTTCACGATCGATATCGTCGTCGCCCAGGGTTATTTCTACATCACCTTCATGAATCAATACGATGAGGTCATGTGGCCGATGATCGAACCGAGCATTTCCGGTATGCATCTGTATCTCCTGGATGTTCCGGACACCGTGGATCCGATGTTCACCTACGGATCCGCGACGATCGAAACCTCCTACGCTGATCCGATATCGGTCAATGAGGTGAAGGCGCTTCTGACGGTCACCGACAACATCGATGGCGATCTGACCTCGAGCATCGTCGTCGAAGCCGACGAATACACCTCGGTGTCTCCGAAAGTCGTCGGAACCTCGTATTCCATCCTGTTTTCGGCCGAGGATGCCGCCAGCAACAAGGCCTATCTCGAGATCCAGGTTGAGATCATCGACGATGTGAAGCCTTATTGGGAATACATGGGACAGATATATGAAGATGGGGAACATCTTTATATCGATTTCATGCTGTCCGATGTCATGGCCAATTGGGGAACCAATTCATACGCGCTATATGACTATCTCGAGTCATATTTGCATTATCTCGACGCGGTCCCTGAAACGGCCGTCAATGTGATTGGTGGATTTCCGCCTTTCGCAGATGATGAGTCGTTCGCGAATATTTATGCTGATTTCAATCAGTCATATACTTCGATCGGTTTCACTCTTACTGCATTTGATGAATACAATAATGAAGCCGATCTCCATGTCACGATCGAGATCATTGACGACATCGCGCCGGTGATGGAAGGACCTCAGATCTGCCACAAGGCAACGACGGCCACATTCCCTCTGAACGATGTGATCCAGGATTACATCGTGGGCAATGTGACTGACATCTACGTTCATGAGTTCGCTCCGGCGTATACCTCGGAACACACCTACACGGTGGTGAGCGATGGATACACCGGAAACGAATCGATTCCTGGAACGTATCCGATCGTCTTCAAGATCGAGGACGGCGAAGGCAACTTCTCATATACCATGATCGCTGTCAAGGTCATTGATTTGACGGTCCCGGTGTTCGTCTATGCCGATCCGGTGCTGACGGTCTCTGCTGCAGCTCCGATCAACAACGAGGATCTCCAGACGATGCTCGAATCCTTCGGACTCGAACAGCTCGCCGAGGATCTCGGGCCTCATGAGATCATCGAGATCATGCAGTTCGACGAATACGTGGCGAATTCGGATGTCCCCGGAGATTACGAGGTCCTGGTTCATGTGGTGTATGAGGACGGCAACGACGCTCATGTCCCGATCACGATCCGGGTCTCGAATGAGCTTTCCGAAGTCGAGACCCCGGATCCGATCTGGAACTTCTCGAGCTTTCTCTCGGTCACCGCATCTGCAGCGGTCGCCGGCTTCATCGTCTATCTGATCATCCGCAAGAAGAAACACTGAATCGAAAAGGGTGCAGCCGCCGCATGAGCGACGGCTTTGGCATCCGGAAGGAGAAAACATGAAGAAAATCATCCTCGTTATCCTTTCCTCCATTTTCGCGCTTCTGGCTGTCGGATCTGTCGAAGCAGCGGAATACACGATCGTCGAAGAAATCTATGAGTATCAGCCTGCAGATGAATCGTTCACGATCAACGGATCCAATCCGGATGCCGTGAACTACAGCTCTGTCGGGTATGTCTCCCTGCTCATGGGATATGGCAACAGCTTCACCTTCGAAATCGCAAGCCGACTCCAGGAACTGGAATACTTCCAGGATAACCTGGAGAACGTTTCGTCGATCTACCTCCAGATTCAAGTGGGAACCTACTACACTTCTGCCGCGAATGGTTACTGGAATACGTCGTCCACCGCGATCGACATCGATGGCGGCATCATCACCCACGCGATCGATCCTGAATACATCCCTCAGTCCGTTTCCTTCGTGATCTGGTGGGCGAACGAAGGCTACTCTGGCGGTGCGCCGTATTCTGATACCGGTGGTCTGCGCTACTATGAAGCGAACCTCGTCGTCGAGTATGAAACTCCGGTCGATACGATCATCGATGTCGATTCGGATTACACGCTTCTTCCGGATTGCTTCAGCATCGGATTGAACGGTCTGGCTGTCACCAGGTTTCATCAGATCGAATCCCTTCAGCTGTATGATGCGGCATCCAGATCCTACCATCTTTCGTTCTCGACGGTCAACCAGGAAGGTGAAGCAGAATCCTATCGCTTCGATGTCGCGTTCCCTGTAGATCTGGATCTCTCGGAAGTGATCATCGACGACTGGAACGTGAACATGTCCTATTCAACCTCTCCGGATGGCGATCGAATCCTCTACGTTCAACCGGACCCTGAGAAGCTGCCCTATCCGGATGTCTATGCCGCATCATCGGACTCGTATGAGGAATACAACATCGGCTTCACCGTGATCAATCTCACCCAGGGCGAGTATTCCAGGATCGAACCGCTGAGCCTCCAGGGGGTAGTGAACAAGGAATCCTCGAATCATGCATTCCTCTACTGCTTCTTCCCCCTGGTCATTGAGAACCTTCTGAAGATCACGGTTCGATATGACTACAACTATCAGTTTCTCTTCTTCAAGGGTGAAACCAGGACGGCGGTATCCACGTTCGCCCATGGGGATTCCTACGAAGCGGATGCTCCCGGATGGCTCTGGTGGATCCCGGTCGTCGGATGGGGTGTCGTGGCCGGATCTGCGATCAGGGGAAACGACATCTATGACATCGAGGACGTCGTCGAGCCGATCGAAGCCGAAGATGTTCCGGATACCGTCGCCGGCGACTTCATGGTGTCCCAGGAGTTGACCAACCTCAACCTTCAATCATATGAGCTTTACAAGGTTCACCTGGGACAGTTCCAGGAAGGCCTGAACACCTCATACGACATCCAACGCCTGGTGATCATCTACATCATGTATGAATACCAGGGCGTGATCTACGAAGCTGCATCCGAAGCGATCGAATCCGAGGTCGCAACTCCGGATCCGGAAGTCGGATGGACGATTCCGGAGATCCTCGATGGTCTTGATGATGCTCTTGAGTCCGGAAGAAGCTTCCTGATCGTCGTCTGCGTGAGCGGTGCCGTCGGTCTGTCGGCGGTTCTTGGAATCAAGCTTGTCAATCGCATCAAACGAAGCGGAAGAAAAAGAAAATTCTACAAGTGATTCGATTCTTCAAAAAATACTGGTGGATCCTCCTCGCATTCTTGATCGCCGCCGTTCTCTTCAATCTTGATGAATTCCTGGACCCGATCCTTTCGATCCCCGATCGATTTGAGGGCGGATCCTGGTTCCACCGCTTCTCATCCAATAATTCTCCGGCATACGATCAGATCGAGGATACCGTAGTCGATACGGTTGTCGATGCGATCGATAAGATCTCCCATTTCGACTTCACATCATTCATGATGGATCTGATCATCTGGATCATGAAGTCGATCAACTACTTCATCAGCTACGGATTCAACCTTTTGGTGGCAGTCCTGATCTGGATCACCGGATTCATCAGTAATGAGGTCTACAAGGTCCGAACGACGAAAGCTGCAGCTTGGTTCATACGTCTCCAGAACCGGCTGCAGCGCATCAGGAATCGCCTCAAGGCGCTTCTGTCGTGGGTGTGGCGCATGCGCGGTCGCATCCTCATCTTCTTCGCTGTGGTCGCCCTTTCCAGGGGCTTGTTGATCTCGATTCTCAGCGAGGTTCTGATCTCCGTCATTCACTACTTCATATCGGCTTTTTCTACAGAAACTCACATCTACTTGTTTGAAGTCTTCAAATCGGCGATCCTGGTTGTCGCGCTGTATGTTCCGCTGCCGGTCACGATCATGGGGATCGCTTGGTTCTTCATCACTGAGTCAATCAATCTGGCTACGAAGAAACTGGAGAAGAACTTGTATGACTTCCGAGCGTTTGTCAAGTTCGAAACTCACCAGTTCTGCATTATCGTCGGTCCTCCCTCTGTTGGAAAGACTCGACTCAATGTGCAGCTCTGTCTTGCGGCTGAAGAAAATTACATTGTCGAGCTAGAAGAGATCCTTCATGACATCGAAATGCAGGAACCGGAGATCAACTGGGGTGAGATCGAAAGATCGCCATACCAACACATGGAGCAGTTCCCGGAGCATTACTATTACATGTGCTTGATCCTCGATGGCGTATCGATGATCGCTTCAGCTCCGTTCGCGATCCTGGATCCATACGCGGATGGCTTCTCCATCATGCTGAAGAGCTGCTATCTGAAGCCGTTGGATCCTAAGTTTCAAGCCGCTCTCGAGGAATACAAGGTCTTCTCCTGGTCGGAGATCGACAAGGAGTATAACTCGCACTACACGAAGGAAGCTGTGGGTGAGGATGGCATGTATATCACCTTCGGAACCTTCTCTCATTGGACCAAACGCCATTCGAAGTTCTTCCTGGATTATCAGCAGGCAACCCAGGTTCCTCTGAATCTCCGGGGGTGCGCCGACAAGTTCCTGAAGGTCCGGGAATATACATACCGGTATCCCTTCCCATTGTCATTGGTCAAAGCTCCATTCGATTGGATCTTCAACCTGGTCGATCGATTGATCGTCAAGTATGAATCGGTCAAGAGCAGGATCTCAAAGAACACTCGCCGCCGTGGAGCTGCCGAACGGAAGAGATTCGATTATACGTTGATCTATTCCGTTCTGCGATATTGGCGCTGCAGCTTGGCGAAGATCCTTCTGTGGTTCTCGAAGTTCGACTATATCAAATTCAAGATCGACCTCCAGGACAAGGAAGATGTCAAGGTCGGTTCCGTCGCGCTAAGAGTCAACTGCCAGGACGAATCATGGCGCGGAAGCCGACTCTACGAATCGGTATTCCTCTCCGAAGGATACGAGGCAAAGAAACCTCAGGAACTCCGGTGGGAGACTCTGCAGCGTTATTCCTCGCTGAAGCCGACTCCGGAGGAACTGAAAGAACTCGATTTCAACTTCATCAACCAAAGCTTTTTCGAAGAACAACAACAAACCAATGTGTCAACGCCGGTTGGATCGTCGCCGGTTCCCGGAGACGATGCCGGCGCTGAGGAACCGCCGCTGCAGTTTCGATGATGAATGTAGCACTCCATTTCAACGATAGCTCGCGGCCTCCCAGGCGCATGCCGAGGCCGCGTGCTTGAAAGGACATACATGAATACAAAATGTAAGCGGGGGGGTAATAGCATCCCCGTAAGTGTCGGAAATGAGCAGAAACAACCAGGGGGAATCATTTCAGAGATCAAGCTTGACAAGCGGATCCTCTGGGACTGGGTTTCGTATACATTCGACACCCTGGAGTATCACGAGTCGTTCATTGCATCGGTTGGTAAGAAGTTCGTAACAATCGCGAAAACCGAAACGAACGACGAGATCCTGAACACGCTTCTGTTCGTCCTGGGGGTTCCGCCGCCTGTTGACTGGAGTTCGATCGAGCAGGACGAATACGCGATCAACAATTTCAAATTCAGCATCACCATCGGCGAATTCATCGAGATCAATTTCGCCGGGCCGCGATCGGCGAATGATCGCATGACGACTCAGATCCTGCTCCGTGGTCAAGCATGCCGGGAACTGGTCGAGTTCCGTCGAAGGGATTCGAAGTATCCGTTCGTCGAGCTGTTCGCGTTCTGTCGCGCCCTTGGCGGTCATTTCAAGAGAGCCGACCTTGCGATCGACGATTTCACCGGAAAAGAGATCGATATCTACGACCTGGAGGAGTTCGTAGACAACAAGTGGTTCACCGCAACCTATCAAGGCTGCATGAAGATCAAGGATCTGGACTATCGTGGCGGCATCTTCAGCAAAGGCTTTTCGCTGACCTTTGGATCCCCGAAATCGAATCAGCTTCAGATCTACGATAAGAACCTGGAGCGCAAGTCCCAGAATTTCGAAACGTTCGGAACCAATGTCTGGTATCGATATGAAATGCGCTTCGTGGACGACAAGGCGGATCAGATCGTCGAGGAATACATGAAGGTCATGACATCCGGTGACGAGGATCCTTTTCGGGTATCCAGGTTCGCGATGGAAGCACTGAACGGTTGCATCACCTTCAAGGATCCTGAGCAGTGTTCGAAGTTCAGAAAGAAGAATCCGAAATGGACGACCATCAAGGACAAGATCTCAGATGCGGTTCCTCTGCCGGAGTGGCTTGCTTTCACGGAAACGGTCAAGAAGACGGATCTGAGATCCCATGGGAAGGTCGAGAAGTCCATCGATCGCACTGAAAAGTGGATGAACAAGTCGCTCCTGCTGATCTTCGCAGAACTCTTCCTGACCTACCAGGAAGACTATCTATCAAAGCACCTTCTGGCTGCCCTGGTGGGACTGGAACGCATGGACGATCCCTCCCTGGAGGCCGTGAACAAGAAGCGCGAATCCCTGGGCAAGAAACGCATCACGATGCAGGATGTCCAGGAGAAGCACGACGAACTCATTGGAAAGATCACCAGGGGGAACATCCGGGTTGTCCTGGATGATTTGCCCTTCTAGCTTCAGAACAAACATATCAATAGACAAGGAGAAAATGATATGGCAAGTTTTGCGATTCACAAGGTCATTGTCCCGGAACTGATCAGCTGCATCAGGCTGCTCGAACAGGAAGGGATCGATTCGAAGAAAACCGTTCATGACAAGCTGATCGAGCTTGTCTCGGAGTATGAACCGGAGGCGATCATCGATGCGTGTATCGGCCAATGACATCGAGAAGATCCTCCGGAGGATCTACAGGATGAATTTCTCGACCTATCGTGAGATGTATGGCAAGAACGCCGGCCTCGAGTTCGTCGCCTTCAGGCATCATGATCTGGAGCTTGAGATCATGGTGAAGGACTACAATGTGATCGTCAAGGCGATCATCAATCCGGAATCGAGTTTTCCGAAATGCAAGGACTATCCGTTCGAAGAGATCCTCTACATGATCATGTTCATCGATCAGATCTTCAGGGAACTCAAGATTTATGATCCGGATCATCCGGTCAACAGGTGAGAGGGCATGCCGATCAAGCTGAAGAGGGGATACTTCGTCACGAATCGGGATCATATCCTTTGGATCGACTCCTGGATGCCTTGGGGTGTGGGCAAGCAGTATCTTCTTCCGGATAAGGAAACATGTTCGATCTACTATTCGGATGATATGAAGTCCGGACCATATAAGACGATCCGGGAAGCTTTTCAAGCCGAACGCTGCTGCATGTGTCCGCTTGATTCGGTGGATCCCGGGGGAGTCTGTCCCGGCATTGCAGGTACTGCACATCTCGTGTCTAGCCCATGTCGATTCAGGGTGATAGACCGTCATGCCTAAAAGACCAGGACGATGCTATGTGCCTGTGGATCGGAAGAACTTCAGGCTAGTCATAACTGGGTTCACATTAGGAGGAATGTCCGGTTTCGATTCTTATCACAACTACTACCTTACCGAGGATCCAGGGTTGCATTTTCGGTGGCATCATAGTCAATACAAGAAATCATATGCATTCGACTCGAAATGGATCCTGGATCATCTTTCGACGAATTATGAACGTGCAGCGCGTTTTTCTCGAGGACAGATCGGTCGGGTGAAGACATGTTGTCGCATGATGCTTGATGATCTCGGAATGGAGAAATCGAGCTTTGGTTATGATAAGCGAATTAGCATGGAAGAGATCGTCGAGCAGCAGCTTCATTTCTAGTCGGCCATTACATGCAAATGCTTCTGCAGGAGAATATCATGCGTTCGGCGATCGCCGGGAATTGCATGGTATGGCCATATCGTGCAAAACTCAGGAACAAAAACATCATGACGAGGTGGGAAAATGGCGTTCGATCCAAAGGAAAAGCAATACACGATAGGTGAGAAGATCAAGTTCTACCAAGCGAAGCTCATCCAGGCGAGGCAATATGGATCTGTTGCCGGCGAATTGTCGGCCAAGGCGAAACTGGCTGATCTGTATTCCCGGAGAAAACCGGATTCGGTGATCTATTTTACCGACAAGCCGAACATGCTTCCGAACTCGAACGCCCATGGGCATTGCTACCTGGTGACTGATCTCCTGGATAACAAGCTCGGAGTCAATCGGATCTCACACACCAAGAAGCATCAGAATGTGATGCCGCTCTACGGATATAACATGGCTGATTATGGTGTTTCGCTGCTGCAGCTTGAGACTGAGTATTTCGATCGGAAGGGGAATCCGATCGACTTCCGCGAAGGATATGTTCCTCTCGGCGGTGTCGATCTGATGCCGAAGATCCTGATTTCCCAGGCGAAGCCGAAGATCAAGCAGCTTGAGATCAACAAGCGGAGTCATGCGGAATGGCTCCGGAAAATAAAAAAATGAGCCGCTCAAGGCGACTCTGAACCCTCAGCTGGGCTCTGAACTTATTCTACATCATTGTTTCGAAGAAAGCAACATCAAATAGAAATTCAAAGGGGGCTTTGTTGTGGCAAGAGATGTTCGCATTGTTTCAGTTTTGGAATTGCAGGAAATCGAAAGACGCATTCAGCAAAGAGACTATCTACCTGAGTGGCAAGGAATGAATAAGTCCGTTGTCACCAGGGTGATTCAAGTTCATCAGAACATTGGAGAAAACGATAAATTTCAACTTCTCAAAGAATATTCAATTGAAATTCATATCGTCCCAAATACCGATATTCGATATGTTGCGAGTTTGTAGTAAATAAAAGAGGGCTGTACAGCCCTCTTTTCTAAGTGTCTATTGATTTATAGTATTATGCATTTACTGATTCATCGTCCGTTAATGATGTTAGATTGTTATGACCATTGATGACATATGATTTGATCTTTTTTTTGTCGTATAATCTCGAGTGAACACTAATGGAATCGTATAATTTGAAAAATACGTTTTCTTTAATGTGGAGATAATATTTCTTTAGTGTTCCGTTGATCACGTATCCTACAAACAACTTCTTATTTTTCTTTGTATTTACAATAAAATAATCTTTGATGAAAATCGGAGTATCTGATTTTTCGCCAATATCAAGTACGAATTCACCGTACTGCGTATCAAAATGAGTGTTCATGTGTTCGTTTATTTTAATCGTGTGAATCAATTTTTTTATATTTTCTTGGAATTGATTGGTATAAAAATGATTATTGATTATAATTCCTATTTTTTCAATGCTTAATTGCATTTCGCCAACATTATATAATGAGATGTTGAAAAACCCTTTTTGGTTAATCGAATTTATCGCAGAACTTGATATTTGGCATGTATAGTTCGCTTTGCGCTTTCTTAATGCTATATACAACGAAACAATTATAGCGAGAAGCGTTAAAAGTGAACTTAAACCGTTAAAAAATATTTCCCATCCAGACCAAGTGAGTATCATAGTGTATCATCCTCATTGTGTTATAGGTGTTTATTATGAACAACTATTTTCTCAATGCGTTCTAGTTTATCACTTAAGATCAACAGCCTTTCGAAGGCTTTGTCTATGCGAGTGTTCAAATCTTGATTGTTTTTTCTTGTTTCATGTTTTATGATTTCTAGATTTGCATTTACTTCTTCGAGTGAATTGGTTAATTCTATTATTGTGTAGTGGTCTTCTGTAGTATAGTCTTTGCGAAACGAATATTTTTTCTTGTTCATTTATCTATATTAGCTTTTTTTGTGATGCCATCTGCAATTCTATCAATTGAGTCGAGAAACGCAGCGATTATTAAAAAACCAAAACCTGTATTAAAAATCCATTCTACTGGTGGTGTGTTGCCAATTTCTATCAATACTTCGAAGAAATCATTGTTTGGATCCACCTTAATTACAAGGCCGCCGATGATTGCAACTAATAAAAACGACAATAGCACACTTCCGATAATTAGTAATGCTAACGAGATTCTTTTAGAAATCATAATATCTCCACCCCCTAATATATTATTATACATAAATTTATGGAATTCGAGTATAATTTTTATTGGAAATCCGGATTCCAAAAGGAGAGAGATGAGATTTGCAGATTGTTTTTTTCGATATTTGGATTATATCCGGATTTCGAAGTCCTTAGGAACATATCGATTTACTGCTGCGCATGGTGTTTTGATCTTGCGCGAATTTGGGATCCATTGTATTAGTTCGATTAGAAGCTTGAATGACTCATCAATTAAAAAAGTATATAGATCGTGGGAAAAATCGCTGTCAAGATCTACGATCGAAAAGAGATTGGGCATCATCAAGCGTGTTTTGAAATACAGTAATCTTGTGATAAAGGGAGTCACTGATTTCCCGGTTGTTAAATTCAAACAAAAAGGCTTCGAAGTTGTTCCTCGATGTGACCTCGTCAAACTCATGGCATATTTTAATGAAATGAATCTGACACCTAATGATTTGACTAGGTATCTGGTTTTCATGATACTGTTTTATACGGGTGTAAGATCCGGCGAGTTGTGTGCTATAAAAATTGCAAATATTGACCTCTATTCATGCTCCGTCATGTTGGATCACACGAAGAACGGCCGTCCTCGAGTAGTATTCTTTGACCGGGCGATTCTTGATCGGCTTCAGCTGTATATCGCTGTAGATCCTCACCGGAAATTCCTCTTTAAGGATTTTCGATATAATCATGAATTCTGTCCGGATATGGTGATGGCGATTCTTAGATATGCGACGAAGAAGCTGAAGATCGGACCGATTCATCCGCATATGCTACGGCATACGTTTGCGACAATGCTTGTTGAGAACGGATGTCCTCTAGTTCCGCTTCAGTATGTCCTGGGACATTCTGATCCGAAAACAACTGAGATTTATATGCATATGTCCACTGGGTATCTGAAGAAAAATTACGACATGTATTCACCGAAATTGTAAAAAATAAGGCCGGGGTTAGTCCCTGGCCTTTGATTTTCTAGTCCTCGGAGGCTTTGCAGTCGCAAGAGCTTCTTCCATCAATTGAGAAGCTTGTTCTGCAGAAAGACTAAGTGCAGTGATCAATTTTGCGTATTGCGTAAGTGATAGTTCACAAACGCCTGATTCAATTCGACCAATCTGTGCATTTGAAACGCCGATGATCTCTCCAAGTTCTCTTTGAGTTAAATTTTTTTCTTTTCTGATCGAAAGCAAGTCTTTCATCTCCTTCCCTCCTTCATAATATCATTTTTTATCGAAACTCAGTTGACTAATAACTAATTTGTTATAAAATGGATGTAGATTAACTAATTTGTTATCGGAATAGAATATGAAAAGCCGGGATGAACCGGCTATGGATTTCAATGGCGACTCGAACAGGATTCGAACCTGCGACCGTTGGATCCGGAATCCAATGCTCTATCCAGCTGAGCTATCGAGCCAGGCGAGTAATATTATATCACGCGAACCGTGCCATTACAACGGTTTTTCCCCGTCCCGCCAATGAAAAAAGCCGTTCCGGAGAACGGCTGGACGATCCTGGCGACCCGAACAGGATTCGAACCTGCGACCGACGGCTTAGGAAGCCGCTGCTCTGTCCAGCTGAGCTATCGGGCCAGCGATACCATTATATCACCGTTCCGATCCGTGAAAAACCCCCAATCGTCGAAATCAGAGGTCGACGGTCTCGCGCGTGCCCGTAAGAGAGCGTTCGTGGGTCAGGTCCTGGACGATCTCGATCGTGCCGCGGTAGGCGCCGCTGGCGTCGCGCAGCGCGCGATAGACGATGTGGACGAAGCGCCCCTTCAGCTCGATCCAGAGTTCGGCGGCGTCGCGCCGCCCCTCCTTGAACGATTGCAGCATCCCCCGCACGACGGGCACGCTCTTCTCCGGGTGGCAGTTGTACACCGGCCGGCCGAGGATCTGCGGCGTGCGCATGAAGATCTTCGTCTTCCCGCCGTTATAGTAGCGGGTGACGTCGTGTTCGTCGATGAAGGTGATCTCGAGCGGGAGCGCGTCGAGGACGAGCGCGAGCTGATCGAAGCCGAGCGTGCCGGTGCGGACCGAGAAGACGCCCGCCGGGATCGCGCCCGCGGTCGTCTCGACGACGGCCGGGTCCGCCCCGAAGGCAAAGCCGAAGCCGGCCGCTTCTTTCCCAATCCCGTACCATTCCGCAGGCGAAAGGAGCGTCGCGGCCGCCGGGTAGAGGATCAGTTCCTCCTTTTCCGTCAGGCCGACGACGTCGTAGTGGAACCTTCCGGCGAGCAGGGATAGGTTGGCCGGGTCCGGATCCGGAGCCGAAAGCGCGCTCGCAAGTTCCGCCCGAGCCGCGCGGATCTCGTCGTGCAGCATCCACATCACCTTGAGCGGCACCGGCGAGGGCAGATGGGCGTCGAGTGCCGGATGGAGGAGGAGTTCCGCCTTCCGGAACTTGCGTTCGAGTTCTTCGAAACGTCCGATCCACTCCGCGAGCGTCCGTCGCGACGCGGGATCGTCGAGTGCGGAGAACAATTGCGAAAGCGTGCGGATCGCCGCGAGGACGTCGTCGTTCTCCTGGCGGAGGGCGACGAGCGCAGGATGGACCTCGCGGTTCCACGGGTAGACCGAGAGGCCGTTCCTGAAGAGGTGGATCAGCTTGCCGGCCTCGCCGAGGATCGCCTCCGCGCCGCCGGATCCGACCGACGCGAAGCGGGTCATGCCGAGGACATCGAACGGCGTCGCGGCGTCGAACGCGGTACGGTGGCGGCGGGCGGCCGCGCTCTTGTCGGCGCCGGGATCGTCGAGGACGTCTGCGACCGCGCGGTCGAGGACGGCGCTGCGCCTGGGATCGAACAGGGGCGATGGGGTCATGGGGAACACCTCCGGGATGGGTCGACTCCATTATACCATTGAAAATGAAAACCGTCCCGGAGGACGGTCATTCGCGTTCGGAATCCCGGGGACGCTCGGAGAGCATCCGGTTGAGGGCGTCGGTCTCCTTCTTCGCCCGCGCCGAGACGACGAGGACGGCGGCGGCGTACGCGACCGCGGCGATCGCGAGAACGAGGTAGAGGACGAACGAGAAGCGGAACACGGCGAGCGAGAAGATCGGACGCAGGACCAGGACCCCGGGCAGGACGACGAGCAGGCCGAGGATCGCGTTTGCGACCGGGTTGCCCTTCCGCGCAAGCAGAATCCGGACGCCGAGGGCGACGAAGAGCGAGAACAGGATCGCGCCGATCTCGAAGGCCGCGTATCCGTAGGTGATGTTGAGCTTCGCCTTCACCGCCACGGCGACCAGCAGGAAGCCGAGGTTGGCGAAGAAGAACGTCTTCAAGTAGGTGCCGAGAAATCTTCTCATCGCCTGGTCCCTCCCAGCATCGCCTTGATGGCGCCGACATACGCCCGCGAAATCTCGACGGTCTCGCCGTTCTGAAGTCGTGCCTCCATCCGTCCGTTGAGCGCGGACTTGAAGCTCGCGATCTTCGCGGCGTCGACGATCGTGTTGCGGCCGACGCGTACGAAGGTCGAGCCGCGCAGCGTCGATTCAACCTCGTGGAGCCGCATCGCGGTCTCGAGGACCTCCTTCCGGAGGTTGACGAAGGTGCGGTCGTCGACGTTCTCGAAATAGAACACGTCCGCAAGCGGGACGCGGTAACTCCGGCCGTCCTTCTTCGCGACGACCGCCTCGTCGAGGAAGCCGAGCGCGTCGACGACGCGTTCGACCTCCCCGTCGCGGGCGCGGCAGCGGACCACGACTTCGGTCCCTTCGAGATCCGCGATCTCTTCGACGCGGACCTTCATCTCATTCCTCCGGAAGCGCGACCATCGCGGTCAGTTCCGCGAAGATCTCCTGGACGCGGGTCAGTCCCGCCAGTCTTCCGTCGAGGATTTCGAGCACGTCCTGATGGGCGGCGAGGATCTCGTCGAGGTGCGTGCGGTCGTACCGGCCGCGGAGCGCGTGCATCCGTTCGTAGCAGGAGCCGATCGAGTCGCGGAGCGCGGCCGTGATCGTCTTCAGTTCCTCCGTGCGGGCGGCGACGATCGCGCGCTCCTCCTCGGAAAGCGAACCGTCGGACGCGCGGAACGCGGCGACGTCGTCCCGAAGCGTCTGGAAGGCGGCGCGGACCGTCGCGCGGATCGTCACGATCGAGGCGTGGGCGAGCCGGATCTCGGCGCGGAGGCGGCGGATCTCGGCGACCTTCTCGGCGGGCGTCAGGGCGAGTTCGAGGGCGAGCGTTTCGAGCTCTGCGTCGACTTCGACGGACAGTTCGTCGAGCGCGGCGTCGGTGAGGTCGGCCTCGTCGACGTCGTCGAGCGACGCGGCGGTCTCGACGCCCCGCGACGCCGTAAGCAGAAACTGCGACAGGCCGTCGGCCGAACAGCCGACGAGGGCGACGCCGAGCGAGGCGAGCACGATGAGCGAGAGGATGGGGCGAAGGATGGTCTTCATGGGTGTGTCCTTTCCGCCCGGATCGTTTCGTCCGGACTTGACGGTTCCATTCTAGGCGAGACCGCGCGATCATGCAAGCGGACGGGGTTCGGAATGCACGATCGGGGGCCCGGAATGCAATGGCGATGAAAATGCAAAGCCCCCGGAAACGGGGGCGGAGGCGCGGATGGCGACCCGGAGGAGATTCGAACTCCTGACCGACGGCTTAGAAGGCCGTTGCTCTATCCAGCTGAGCTACCAGGTCGTGGCGCGATGCATCCATCATTATAATACGGATGCCCTCCTTTGTAAAGCGGAAACGGCCGCGGGAGCCTTCACGCGGCGGTGCCTACTTCTTGAAGCCGACGCGCGCCATCGCGCCCCAGCTGGCGTTGTCGCGGAACGCGGCGAAGAAACCGCGCACGCGGTACAGGCTCCAGAACTGGCGGCGTCCGAAGTTCTCGGCGACCGCGAGTCCGATCAGCCGCCACGTGTCCTTCGCGGAGAGGTAGACGAGGTGCTTCTCGGCGACGAGGAGCGCCGTCATCGAAAGGAACATCCCAAGCACGATCGTGACCGTGAACATGAGGAGCGCGATCTCGACTGCGAGGATTCCGAAGGCGAATCCGAAGACGAGCGCGAGGTACGTCTGGATCTCGAGGAGCGGCCCGATCGTCTCGAAGAAGAGGAAATAGGGCATCGCGGCCGTCCCTGCGGTCCGGTAGCGCGGATTCAGGATCATCCGGCGGTGGTAGCTCAGGATGTCGAGCAGGCCGCGCTGCCAGCGGTTGCGCTGCCGTAGAAGCGGCCCCATCCGTTCCGGCACCTCGGTGAAGCAGTCGGCGTTGTGCACGAAGCCGATGCGGTACGGAAGCTTCCGTTCGATCGCCCGGCGCGTGATGCGGACGACCAGCTCCATGTCCTCGCCGACGGTGTCCTTCCGGAAGGTCGCGACCGTCAGGTACCCGCCGACCTCCGTGAGGATGCGCCGTTCGAAGAGACCGAAGGCGCCGGAGATGATCAGAAGGCCGTTCAGTTCTCCCCAGCCGATGCGGCCGAGGGTGAAGGCGCGCAGGTACTCGATCGTCTGCGCGAGCGGGAGCCACTTCTTCGACAGCCCGGTCTTTTCGACGATCCCGCGGTCGACCTCGCAGCCGTTCGACGGGAAGATGTTCCCGCCGAGCGCGAAGGTGACCTCGTCGTGGTCGAGCGTCGTCGACATCACCTTGAGGAGCGCATCGGGTTCGAGGAGGCTGTCGGCGTCGATCCCGCAGACGTACTCGCGGGTCGCGAAGTTGATCCCGACGTTGAGCGCGTCGGCCTTCCCGCCGTTGGCCTTGTCGACGACGAGCAGGTTCGGGATCGAGCGGTTGGCGTAGACCGCGCGGATCGGACGGGTGGCGAGCGCCTCGCCGACGGGGACGTTCTTCCGTTCGAGCCGGAAGTATTCGATCAGACGCTCGAGCGTCCCGTCCTTGGACCCGTCGTTCACGACGACGACCTCGTAGTCGGGGTACTTGAGGTTGAGCAGGCTGTTGACCGACTCGACGATCGTGACCTCCTCGTTGTAGGCGGGGGCGATCACCGAGATCGAGGAGAGCATGCCGCGCTCGTAGAGCATCGCCTTGGGTTTGATGTCCCAGAGACGACGCTGCTTACTCGCGCCGGCGATCGACAATGCGGCGAGCGCGAGATAGACGAGGTTGGCCGTCAGGTAGTAGACGACGCTCGCCTTGTTCACGAACACGTCGTAGCGGACGGCGAGGGCGGCGATGCCGCCCGCGGTCAGGGCCTCGGGATCGAACAATAGAAACAAAAGCGGGAAGAACAGGATCGCGACCGCAAGGACCGCAAGAAGCCATCGTTTCTTCGCCGGATCCGGCTTCGCCGAGTCCTTGGCGGGGGCCTTTGTCTTCTGCCGCCGCAATCCGATCTTCCTGAGCAGCGGTTCGTCAAGGAATTCGGTCACGTCCGCGAGAAAACGGCCGGACGCGTCGCATTCGCGCTTCACGAGCGGAAGCAAGGCGGCTTCGACGGCGGCGTCGCGGTTCAGGTTGAGAAAACGGATCACGCTTGCGTCCAGACCGCATGCGGCGATCGTGCGCACGACGAGCGCAAGTTCCTCGGGGGCGTTCTTGGTGCGAAGCACGAAATAGTCGAACTTGTTGGCCAGAATGCGGGCGAGCACGCGGCGCGCATCCGCTTCGGAACGCTTCGTCACGAGTTCGACGAAGCGTTTCAGGTGCGTCGGGTCGGCATCGACGATCTTCCGGATCGCGGCGGCCAAGACGTCTTCGGGAATGCGGCCGTCGGCGAGGTCGAGGAGTCGTTCGATGCGTTCGAAGGTCGGCGTCGACGAAAGCGAAGCGACGGCGATCCTGACGATCTCGGGATCGGGATCGCGCAGGTACGAGGGCGTATCGAACTCGCGGCCGTAGAGGACGAGCGCGGCCAGCACGCGCCGGCGGATCCGGGAGAGCCGCGGCGGTGTCATCGACCGGTATGCGGGCGTGTCCACGCCCTCCTTCTGCCGTTCGATGGCGGCCAGTTCGGCCTCGAGCGCGGCCAGGAAATCCGGACGGCGAAGTCCTTCGGCGACTTCGACGAACAGTTCCTTGATCTCCGGGCTGTCGCTGTTGAAGAGGTCGGGGAGGCGCGTGCGGGAGGAGAGGATGTAGTTCTTGATGACCTGCGCCGCACGCGTCTGGTAGAAGCGCTTGGATCCGACGACGCTGCGGATGATGATCTCGAGGGTGAGCTGGTCCATCTGTCCCTTGAGCGCGTTGATCAGGTAGATCCGGACGTGGGCCAGGGGCTCGACGCGAAGGCGGTTGACGAGCGCGAACTTGGTCGGTGCGGCGGGAAACAGGCCGAGACGGGCGGCGGCCTCCTTGCGCCGGTTCGGAAACGGGCAGGATAGCCGCCGGATCCAGCGGGCGATCAGGCCGGAATCGGTGAAATCGCGAAACGCCCGCTCCAGGGAGGTGGCGGGCAGGACGATTTCGTTCAGGATCATCGCGTAGGCGCGGATCAGGGTCTCCGGGGGGAACTCCTTCGGCGCGGCGACGTCGCGCAGGTAACGGTCGAGCAGATATTCGCGGGCGCGGTCCGTCTCGAGTGCGCGGACTCTTGCCGCATGCTTGTTCCGGAAGACCTCGGCGACGATGACGACGCTCGCGAGGACGATCCCGAACATCACCCAGAGGATCAGCGCAACGGAAGCGGGAAGCGAAGTCATCGGCAGGGACCCGCCTTCCGGATGTTGCGGCGGATGAGGCCGGCGAGTTCCTCATAGACGATCGGCTTCTCGAGCACGAAGTCGATCTCCGAGAGGTTGGCGCGGATGACGGTTTCACGCGTCTTGGCGTAGGTCATGAGGAGGAACATCCGCGGTCCCGGCCCCGGTCCCGCATAGACCTCGTGGCGCAGGGCGAAACCGTCCAGCTTCGGGACGTTGCGCTCGCAGACAACGAAGTCGAAACCCTTCGTGTTCCAGGCGACGAGGCCGGCGGCGCCGTCGGCGGCGACGACGACCTCGTAGTTGTCCGCCCGGAGCAGTCCGGACAGAAGCGCAAGCGCCGTCGGATCGTCGTCGACGATGAGGATCCGGGCGGTCTTGCCGGATTCGAAGCGGACGTTTTCGTCGATGGTGGCGGACGGACCGCCGTCGAGGGCGAAGCGGATGCGCTCGTCGCCGACCGCAAGCAGCTTCTCGGCGAGGCGTTCGGCCGTGAGGTCGCGCGGCGTCTCCGTGAGCCGGACGAAGGCGGCGGAGACCGTCAGAGGTTCAATGAACGCCTCGGCGTCGCGCGTCCCCTCCCGGATCTTGCCCAGCGTTTCCTGGGCGGCGGGGATGCCGCCGCGTTCGATCGCGACGACGTAGACCGGTCCGCCGCGGCGGAAATGGAGGTCCTCCGGCAAGCGGATGCGGTCGATCAGGTAGCCAAGGTTCTTGATCGCCTCGTCGCCCGCATCCTTGGAGTAGCGGAGATTGAGACGGGCGACGTCGTCGAGGGCGACGTAGAGCAGGACCGGGTCGAAGTCCGCCTCGCGCCGTTCCGAGAATCCGGCCACGTACTGCCGGAGGAAGAGTTCGTTGTAGGCGCCGGATAGCGGGTCTCGTGTCAGCCGGTCGAGCGTCTCCGAAAGACGCGTCTCGAGCTGCCTGACGCGCTCCTCGAGTTCCTGCCGTTCGCGGTCGATCTGGGTGGCCTTGAGTTCGGTCGCCATCACGGCAGAGCCGTAGACCGACGGACGGGTGACGCCGTATAGCGTCACGAGCTTATCGACGAGCGGTTCGGCGACACCGAGCCAGGCCGGTCCGCGCTTTGCGTAGACGATGTCGAAGAGTCTTTGCCAGATGCGGTAGTCGTCCTCGCCCGATATCACGAAGGTCTTCTCCGCGATGCCGATCCCGCCCTCGGCGAAGGTCTCGAGGACGGCGTCGTCGCCATAGACGGAGGCGAGCTTGAAGAGCACCTGCGTGGCGAGCGTCTTATGCGAGAAGGCACGGCCGTCGCTCGGCTTGCCGGCGGCGCGGTGGGCGTGGAAGAATTCGGCCGTCGAAAGTCGCGCGACCAGCTGTCGGATCTCGTCGTGGCGGAAGACCATGCCCGTGCGGGTGACCGCGACGGCGACGTCGAGCTTGTCGACGGCGGCCAGGACGGGGCGGAGGAATTCGCTCGAGGGCGCATACATGCGGTGGTAGTCGAGCATCGCCGGAAGCGCTTCCTCGACCGACGACGGGATCGGACGATCCCAGCCGATCTCGAAGAGGCGGTTGGTAAAGAGGGTATGTGAGACGGCGTCGTACGCCATCAGTGCGGAAGGGGAGAAGACGAACGGACTCGGAACGAATCCGATCGGGCGGCCGGAGGGCATCGCGACGGTGTCCTGGGCGCTTGCGATCGAGAAGATCCGTTGCGGAATGTCGGCGAAGATCGCTTCGGCGACGCGGCGGTCGCCGACCACGACCGCTTCCGGCGCGACCGCGGCGTAGGCGTTCAGGACGTCGACGAGACGATCGTCCCATTCGAGGATCACGATCCGGCGCAGCACGGCCCCGGGCACGGCGATGCGGATCGTCTCGAGGACGACCGTCGGTTCGACGGGGGGAATCCCGATGACGGCGACGTCGGCGCCGTCGGCGATGAACGCAAGCGCGGAGGGACGACCGGCCTGTCGATCCCGGGTCGTGGACACGTAGGCGCCGCCGCCGAGCGGAACGGGCGCGAGGAATCGGGTTGGGTTGCTGGCACTGTACATGGAAATCACCGCCTGACGAACCCATTATATCGCAATGATCCGCGTTTTCCTATCGCCCGGGCGGAAATCGCGCGGCATTTCATCGACGCCATGTCGAAATTTCCGTGATATAATGGGAACATGCCATCCGAGGAGGGTCTCCATGTCCAAGTCCAAAACCGTCGGGGAGCTGTTCCTGACGTTCATGAAGATCGGTGCCTTCACCTTCGGCGGCGGCTACGCGATGATCCCGATCATGCAGCGCGAGGTCGTCGACGTCAAGCACTGGGTCACCGACGACGACGTCGTGAAGCTGCTCGTCATCTCCGAATCGACCCCCGGCGTCATCGCCGTCAACGCCGCCACCTACGTCGGCTACCACATCGCCGGCTTCTGGGGATCGCTCGCCGCGACCGTCGGCGTCGTCCTGCCGTCGTTCGCCGTGATCACCCTGATCACCTTCTTCTATGCCGAATTCAAGGCCCTCCTCTGGGTCGAATACGCCTTCCGCGGCCTCCGGGCGGCGGTCGCCGTGATCATCCTGAACGCCGTCTTCAAACTCTCGAAGAAATCCGACCGTAGCGTCTTCGCGGGTCTCGTCCTCGTCGGCGCGTTCGCGTTCTCGGTCTTCATGGACGTCTCCGCGATCTGGATCATCCTCCTGGCGGCGTCCGCCGGGATCCTCTACGGCGCCGCGCTGGCGCGCAAGACGGCGAAGGGAGGCGGACCCCGTGCCTGATCTCGGAACGCTCCTCTCGCTCTTCTGGATCTTCTTCAAGATCGGCCTCTTCACCTTCGGCGGCGGCTACGCGATGATCCCCCTGATCCGCAGCGAACTGGTCGGCGGCGGCTTCATCACCGAGGAGGCGCTCATCGACTTCATCGCCGTGAGCGAATCCACCCCCGGTCCGTTCGCCGTCAACGTCGCCACCTTCATCGGCACCGAGGCCGGGGGGATCGTCGGTGCCGTCGTCACGACCCTCGGCGTCGTCCTGCCGTCGTTCCTCGTCCTCCTCCTGATCGCCCGGTTCAGTTCCCGGGTGCTCGAGACGAAGACGTTCAAGGCCGCGTTCCTCGGCCTTCGTCCGGCCGTCGTCGGCCTCGTCTTCGGCGTCGCCTTCACGCTCGCCTTCGAACGTGTCTTCCCGTCCCTCCACATCCGCGACGCCGTCTTCGACTTCTCCGCCTTCGACGCCTACGCGCTCGTCATCATGACGGTCATCTTCGTGCTTTCGCGGAAGTTCCGGAAAGTCTCGCCGATCCTGCTTCTGCTGCTTGCCGCCGTCCTCGGCGTGGTCCTCTACGGCATCTTCTAGAAAGGAACGAATCCATCGTGAGAACGATCCGTCTTTCCATCCTTCTGATCCTGTCCTTCTTCCTGATCGCCTGCACCCCGGGCGAACGCATCATTCCCGAGTCCGCACCCGATGCGACCGGATGGGTCGAGATCGACGCCGACGCGCTGTCCGCCAAGATCGCGGCGGCGGACGACTTCATCCTCGTCGTCTCCTCGGAGACGTGTCTCTCCTGCGAGGCGTTCCGGCCGATCCTCGAGGACATGGTCTCGACCTACGGGATCGTCGTCTACAAGATCGAGGCGGGCGCCGCCTTCCCGGCCGACAATTCCGCGTTCGCCTATCGCTTCACGCCGACGGTCGCGGTCTTCCGCGACGGTGCGGCCGTCGCCCAGGTCGATCCCGACCGGCTGGAACGTCCCTTCGAGTCGGTCGAACGTCTCGTCGACTGGCTCGACGCGTATGTCGTCTTCCCCGTCCTCGACTGACCAGATGCCAAAAAACGACGCTCTGCGAAGAGCGCCGTTTTATTTTTTCTTCGATTCAAAGGGAGGACTGTCCGAGTTTCTTCCGGATCGCCTCGACGACCGCCTTCGGAACGAATGGCGAGACGTCGCCGTCGAAGGCCGCGAGTTCGCGCACCGAGGAGGATGAAAGGAAGGAATGCTGCCCCTCCGTCATCAGGAAGACGGTGTCGATTTCGTTGTCGAGCCGGCGGTTGAAGTTGGTGAGCTGGAACTCGTAGTCGTAGTCGGTGACGGCGCGCAGGCCGCGGAGGATGTGCGTGGCGCCGAGCTGCTTGCAGTGGCGGACGGTAAGGACGTCGGACTTGACGACCTCGACGTTCGGGAAATCCTTGACGGCGTCCTTGACGAGCGCGAGCCGCTCGTCGGCGGTAAACATCGTCTTCTTGTTCGGATTGTGCGAGATCGCCACGTAGAGCTTGTCGAAAAGCTTCGCGCCGCGATCGATGATGTCGAGGTGGCCGAAGGTGATCGGATCGAAGCTGCCGGGATAGAAGCCGATTTTCATGGACGTGCCTCCCAATGATAGAATGCGAATTTGGAATTGCCGGCCGGAATTTCGCGATAGAGCGCGATTCCGGCGATGTTTGCCGGATTCTCGAACGTCCGGTCCGTCTCGGCCACGAGAATTCCCTCGGGTCGAAGCATCTTCGCTTCCGCGATCGCCCGGATCGCCTCGGGGACGGCGCCCTGGGCGTACGGCGGATCGAGGAAGACGAGGTCGAAGCGCGTCTTTCCGTGGTCGCGGAGCCAGACGTCCGCGTCGGCGCGGACGGTAGTGCCGCGCTCTCGAGAGATCGTGAGCGTCCGCAGGTTGTCGTCGATCGTGCGGATCGCGACCGGGTCGCGATCGACGAAGACGCAGGTGGAGACGCCGCGCGAGAGCGCCTCGATCCCCATCGCGCCGGTTCCGGCGTAGAGGTCGAGCGCGGCGCCGCCGTCGAAATATTGGCCGAGGACGTTGAAGACCATCTCGCGGTTCTTGTCGGTGGTCGGGCGGGTGGTCGCGCCGTCGGCTTCCTTCAGAAGGCGGCGGCGGTACTCGCCGGCGATGACCCGCATGGCCTTCAGCGGTAGGTGATCTCGTCGACCGTCTTGCGGTCGAGGCGCTTCACCATCTCGACGACGAGCTTCACGGCGTTCTCGTAGTCGTCCGCATGGATGATCGAGGTGTGCGAGTGGATGTAGCGGCTGGCGAGACAGATCGCGATCGACGGACAGCCGACCTTCGAGACGTGCATCTTGCCGGCGTCGGTGCCGCCCTGGCGGAGGTAGGAGAGCTGGTAGGGGATGCCGAGTTCCTCGCAGATCGCGAGGGCGAACTGCCGGAGGTCGACGTGTCCGACCATCGAGGAGTCGTAGATCATCAGGCAAGGTCCCTTGCCGAGTTCGGTCTCCCGTGATCCGCCCGGATAGTCGTGGGCGATCGTGACGTCGAGGGCGATGCCGATGTCGGGTCCGATCCGGTAGCTCGCGGTGCCGGCGCCACGGGTGCCGACCTCTTCCTGGACGGTGCCGACGCCGTAGTAGACGTTCGGATGCGGAATGTCCTGGAGACGTTCGAGGACTTCGATCGCGAGCGCGATGCCGATGCGGTTGTCGAGCGCCTTGGCGAGGATGTATTTCGGATCGGCGAGGTCGCGCGATTCGATCGACGGAGTGATCATGTCGCCAATCCTGATGCCGAGCGCGAGCACGGCCTCCTTCGAGGCGACGCCGAGGTCGAGGTACACGTCCTTGAGGTCGACGACCTTGGTCTTCTCCTCGTCCTTCAGGATGTGCGGGGGCTTCGAACCGGTGACGCCGTGGATCGTCCTGTCGTCGGCGGTCGTGATCGTGAACAGCTGGCCGAGGACGACGTGCCCCCACCAGCCGCCCGCGGGGATGAACTTGACGTAGCCTTCCTTGGTGATCTCGGAGACGATGAAGCCGATTTCGTCCATGTGGCCGGCGACCATGATCCGCGGACCGTCGGCGATGCCGACCTTGGTCGCGATCACCGAGCCGAGGTTGTCGAACGAGACTTCCGCCTTTCCGCGGACCGCTTCTTCGAAGTACTTGCGGACACGGCGCTCGTTCGCCGGGATTCCGTTCAGCATCGTGAGTTCGTAGAGCAGTTTCTTCATCATGGTCCTCCTCGGGCGCCGGAGCGCGCCGTTCCGTCTGCATTCATTATACCATGTCCGCCCCGCGGCGACAACCGCGTAAAAAAATTAGGTAAGTGAAGTCAAGTCCTTGCTCTGTTTTTTTGACTCTGTCTTTTTTGTATGACAAAAACACTGAAGTGTATTCAGTTGAATTTCAAAATATGGTATACTACAATCGGTTAACGGAATTGAGTTCCCGTTACGCACACCCCATGAATGATTCGCAGTAATTTATGGGCGCAGGCAACGGACGCGGCTTTGGCACACAACGGGTGTGCCTGCCGCGTCTTTTTGTTGTAGAAATCCCTGATAACGTTCGTTGTCCGTTGTGCCAGGCCGCAACGGGCAGCCAGGTAGACGAGACAACGCAGACGCTTGTTCCCTTTCTTCGAAATACGGAGATGAAGTCCGTCCATTTGTCCGGACTGGTACACGATCGGATCGAGTCCCGCATAGGCGGCCAGTTGCTTGCTTCTGGCGAACCGTTTGATGTCCCCGACCTCCGCCATGATCCTGGCCGCAAGGTTCTCGCCGATGCCCGGGACGCTTGTCAGGAGACGGAACTCCGGAAGCGTCTTCGCTTGCTCGACGATCTGTTTCAGGACCTCGGCGATGCGTTTTTGATATGCTTCGACTTGCTCGAGTTCTCCCAGCAGAATATCGACATTGACGTCCGTCGCTTTGCACCCGGAGACGCACGACTGCGCATGCCGAATCGCTTGCTCCGCCTTTTCGAAGCACCACACCACACCGTGATCGCCCTGCTTTTCGAGGATCCGCGCGACCGTCTCCGGCTTTCTTCGTTCTAGCGTGGATGGATGCGGATATACCTTCAGAAGTGCGAACGAAGTCGCTGTGTACGGGTCATCGAATATGTCTCGATAGCCGGGATGCACCACGTCGAGCGCCTCCGTGAATCCGACCTTGCACTTTCGCAGATGATTGAGGAGATCCTCGTAATAACGGCTCAGTTGCCGCATCCGATAGTAGTTTTCATCCGCCGTCGTCGTGACCCTGAGTTCGGTCGTATAGTACACTTTGGCGAGGTTCTTGCAGTCGCGGACATCCGTCTTCTTCGTCCGCAACTCTTGTTTGCGACATTTCGCCGCTAGGAGCGGATTGACGATGTAATACGTCATCTTGATGCTTTCTAGATGACTTTGCAGTCCGCGATGGTAGATTCCCGTCGCCTCGAACACCGCTGCCGGCGGTCTTCCCACCCTCATGGTTAATTCCTTGCCTAATTCCTCCAGTCTTGTGAATCCCTCCTTGTCATGACCGATCGAGGCTGCGTCCCCGATCGGTTCTCCCAGGGTCATGTACCCCTGGATATGGCTTTCATCCTTCGACACGTCGATTGCGATGCACGGTCCTTCCATTCTTGTTTCTCCTTTCTTGTGACCTTTGTTCCCTTCCGCTTCCCTCTTCGCTTCTTTTCGTCCTTGATTCGGGATCTTCGTCCCCATTAGGCTTGATCAAGTTTTCGAGAGTGAGCGGAAGTCCGGCGTTTTTTTTGACGGGATCATGGTCCCAAAAAGCACCGCGCCCTTTCTTCCCCACCGTCTCCTTACTGCCGACCGGAGACGTAAAAGCCGGAAGCTTTGTCTGCTCCCGGCTAGGTGGTCTGTTTGGAAGGGATGAATCTCCGAAGGCGCTTGATGTGCGCAGAGATTTTTGCGAGGTCGAGCCTCAAGGTTTAAAACATCCCTTCAGCCCCATGATATCCACTCATCCCAAAAAAACAATAAAGCCAGAAGTTTTTGTCAATCACTTCTGACTTTAGTATACGAAAAGCACCCGGGCGGGTGGAAATCACTCGAGCAGACAAACATCCACCCTTCAAGTGGGCGCCTCTTGCGCTGCCTTCAGGATTCCCAACCGAATGGGCTTTCAACACCGGCAGAACCTTGGCTCCCCGAACAAACTTTAGTGCTTCGCAGTTGAGTGATTTCCACCTGCCCGGGTACGCCATCATTATAAATGATGGGACGAAGCGCTGTCAAGGGGGTCGGCGGATTCGGTCCAACAATGAAAACTAGATAAAGGAAGTCAAGCGTTTTTTGAAATCTTTCTTTGTCGCTTTGTTTGTATTCTTAAAAAACGGTAGACCAACCGGTGGAAACACAGTATGTTGCAATTGGGATGACGACACGAATCGTTTCCCACTCCTGTGCATCGAGAACAGCGTTCTGAGTAGCTTGTTCGCACATGCAATGACGGCGGCGCGATAGGCCATGGGACAGGCTTGCTGCCGTTTTTTGTTGTAGAAATCCAGGATCGGGTTCGCTTTCCCGTTCCGGATGTTCGATGTCACCGCCAGGTAGAGAAGCGTGCGGAGCGTTTTATTGCCTTTCTTCGTGATCGGTCCCGACTTATGCAGTAAAATAAGAAAAAAAACCGACATAATGGCTAATTGTAGCCATCATATCGGTTGTTGTATTGTTGTATTAAGAATTTCTTTTGATACGATTGAGTTGAGACCGAAGATATTCCAGTTTCATTCTCTTGTAATTGAGTTTCGCTTGATGCTTTTCCGCCAGTTCGTTGACGATCAGAAGCGGATCGGGAATCAAGTAGATGCTTCTGTCGAGAAGGACCGCTTCTGCACTGTTGAGCGCTTCTTTCAATTGATGGATCGGATACCGGTTGTCGAGTTTTATTTGAAGAAGACGGTAAAGAACCAGAGCGAGGTAGCACGTAAGAAAATGACCTTCGATGCGATCGCGCGTCCAGACATACACCGGCATTCCTTCCAGATCGCTCTTCGTCACCTTGAACGATTCTTCGATTTTCGATAATTGATGATAATGTTGAATGATCTCAAGCGGCGCAAGCGTCAGATCGTTCGTCACGATGCAGTAATAGCCATCGAGCGCGAGATCGCGTTCATACTTCGCCTGGTTGAAAACATATTGTTCCTTCGCTTTGAGAATCTCGCCGGTTTCTTGGTCTACGAGAACCTTTTTGAAATACTTTTTGATGCCGAAAGCGTTGCTGGCGTTGAGAAGGCTCGGGTTCTCGATGAATTCCGCGATCTTCTCGTCGAGAAATCCGCATTTCGCTCTTTGATAGTCCTGTTCGTTTCGAGACCAGAAACACAAGAGGTGTTCCGTGATCGTTCGGGTCGACAAATCACTACGCTTCACTACACGCTCTCTCTCGATCGATTTCGACTTGAACGTTCCGTCTTGGTTCCAGACATAGCCGTCTTCGTCCAGCACGACCGAGATGAGATCCTTCCCGGCCCCGCGGATCTTCTGACTGATGATGTAATGATCGTCCTCCCCGTCGATGTACGCGAGGTTCTCGCCGGTATTGTTTCCCTTGTCCGCGACGATCGTGATCTTTCCAAGGCCATATTCCTTCTTGCTTTTTTGAAGAATCGGTCTCATGGTCGCCATGTCGTTCGTGTTTTCCCGAAACAGCTCGTACGTGATCGGTATCCCGTCGTTGTCGATGAAGAGTCCCAGCTGCACGATGTCCGTCTCCTGGTTTTCCTTTGATACGCCCGTTTGCCTCAGCCCTTCTCCCCGCTCCGTCGTGAAATAGTAGTTCGTCACGTCGTAGAAGACCAAGGAACAGTCTCTTCCCCGCATCTCGGTGATCCGCCGATGCAGATGGAGCGTCAGTTTTTCTTTCATCGCCGCCAGATGCGACAGGCTGTGGTAGACGTCATCCAGCGTGAAGTCCGGCAGTTCGAAGAAATAATTCCCCTTTCCTTCGTACGTTCTCTTCTTCGAGCCCGGATTCAGGCACCTCGAGTAGACCAGCAGTTGAAGGATGTCGTCGAGCGGATAGGCGATCTGCGTCTTCGACAGGTATCCCGCGATGAACTCCGGAATCTTCAACGCCTGATAGATCGCCGCCAGAAACACATACCCGATGTTCACAAGCTGCTGCGTCCCGTCGTGCTCTTCGCCCAGATGGAAAAACACCATTTCATGTTTGCCTTGCTCACCTTTCGCCGTCTCTGCCCGCGCCCATGATCGCAATCTCTCAACCCCATCCGGATCGCCTGCCAGAAGTTCGCTCAATCGCCCATAGGCGTGCAGCGTTCGATGCTTCACAAGCCCATTTCGATCACGGTATCCTTCCACTAGGTACACCAGATGCTCTTCTTGCTTCGGGACTTTGACCAACTTGATGAACATCGTTACCACCGCCAAGTACATTATATATAGCATAATACAACTTAATACAACACAATTCGGCACTCTCTTTTGCGTCTGATCTGTATTATACTTCCGCTAATGAAAAGTCGGCTTCTGCCCCAGCTCTGGAGACGAAACCGACACGATCTTTTATAGTAAACTTGGCTTGTCTATCGTATTTCACTTCCCAAAACTGCAAAATTCAGGAGAAAGGAGCTGTATCGATTCGGATCATTTCAGATCCATTTCTTTATAGCCCCTATTGATATATGTATATTTACTGATATAACTAAACGCGACTTTGAATATTGGATCTAGTACTTTTATCGATCTATTCACTTCTAATTGTGGTCCTAAACAGACACATATGCGACGGTTTGTTTTTTTATTGCATACAATTTCGCGGTTCAACTCGTATGCTAGCGGATGCAAAATTCGATATGTTAACCTCTTTGTTCTTTTAACGTGTTTGAAATTTGGTGGAGAATTGCATACATAAGCATTTGGTTCGATGGGAATGTACCAATAATCGAACCAATATCTTGAACGTGATCCACAGCGTATCCAAAAATGATTAAGTCTGAATCAACATCTGCGGGATTAATAAAATCCTCCAATTGCTCGCTGTTTGAACTAGCATAGTTTACAATCATCAGGGTTACGCCCCTTACTTCATATAGTTGACGTATTTCCTCTTCCGACGCGAATTCAGATAGTACATATTTATTCATATCTATTACGAGGACATTCATCAACGAAAAATTGAGTATATCTAAATCCGACATGCTACTGATCCGTTTAAACAAAATATCATCATTAAAGTCAATTACGTCGCTATATACGAACAGATTTACGTCATACTTTTCGACCAAGTCTATTCGATCATAATAATCATTCGGGACTCCTTCGGGAACAGGGCGAAAATCAATTAACGAAATGACAAAGACAATGAGGGCAATAAGCGGGATTAGGAATAAATAATATCTGCTTTTATTGTCTTTCATACGTTGTTCACTTAATAATAGACAGTGACTGTGTTCAATGTTGTGATAATATATGTGGTCCCATAAATACCTCCATAGTTGGCCATAAACCTGGTATTTAAGGAGGTGGTGTTAACAAAAACACCGCAATTAGAAGAATTCGGGGTTGACATGTCAACGAGGAATGTGCCCTTATTATAGGTTAATGCATTCATGTAACTTACGTCAAAGAAATTAGGGCTATATACAAATTTCGCATGGAAAATATTGCTTGAGGACGAGTGATAAAACTCAAGATAAAGTTCATTATCCTCAAACACTACAGAGCCTGATGCCTTAACTTCTTCACCCACTTCAATCGATGCGGTGTATTCTACGGTGTCAGGTTCATCGCGAGGAGAGGGTTGTTCCATCAAGTAGTTCGTCGAAATAATGTATGCACCTGGATAGAAAGTTTTTGAAGATCCATCGATATTTGAATATATATCTTGATAAACTGTAGACGAGTTATATGGGCGCATGATATTGAAGATTCCGGTCGGAATATCAGTATCAAGAGGTTCGGCTGTGCTTTGAAGTATGACAAGGGCCCAATCGTCATCGGTAAGGTCTTGATATGCTGCAGACTTAATTTTTGAGTAGCCAATTGGGTAATTAACGCCATTTTTTACGACATACGTATACGCTCCTTGAAATGCGTAACATTCCTTTATGCCATATTGCTCTTCATCCACGGCGAACCCCATGCCAATTGCTGTCGAATCTGCGTTGATAATTCCCACACAACAGAACAGAATCAGATTGAGTAAAGCGATTATGATCCCCTTCTTCACAACACGACACCTCCTAATATTCGTTTTTTAATATAGTATAGATACGCAAAAAAAGAATGTCAATATGGTTTCTAGTATTTTTGCCAATATGAATTATGATCGTACGATAGTGACAAAAAAGGCCGATCGGGCGATCGGCCTTGTGAAAGCAATGGTGATCAGTTGCGCGGGTTCTTGATGTTCGCGTGGGCGGCCGCGAGCCGTGCGAGCGGAACGCGGAACGGCGAGCAGGACACATAGGTGAGGCCGATGCTGTGGCAGAATTCGACCGAGATCGGGTCGCCGCCGTGTTCGCCGCAGATGCCGAGCTTGAGTTCGGGACGGACCGACCGGCCGAGTTCGGCGGCCATCTTCATGAGTTTCCCGACGCCCTTGGTGTCGATGTGGGCGAACGGGTCGGACTCGAAGATCTTCTTCGCGTAGTAGTCGCCGAGGAACTTGCCGGCGTCGTCGCGGCTGAATCCGTAGGTCATCTGGGTGAGGTCGTTGGTACCGAAGCTGAAGAACTCGGCTTCCTTGGCGATCTCGTCGGCGAGGAGCGCGGCGCGCGGGATCTCGATCATCGTGCCGACATAGTAGTGCAGGTCGACGCCGGCCTTGGCGATGATCTCGTCGGCGGTCTTGACGACGATGTCCTTGACGTACTTGAGTTCCTTGGTGTCGCAGGTGATCGGGATCATGATCTCAGGGACGACCTTGCCGCCGCGGGCGTTGACGTCGATCGCGGCCTCGATGACGGCACGGGTCTGCATCACGGCGATCTCCGGGTAGGAGACGGCGAGACGGAGGCCGCGGTGACCCATCATCGGGTTGGTCTCGTGGAGGCCCTTGACGGTGTTGTTGAGCTGCTCGTAGGTGATGCCCATGGTCTTGGCGAGCTCTTCGATGTCTTCCTTCTCGGTCGGGAGGAACTCATGGAGCGGCGGATCGAGGTAACGGATCGTGACGGGGAAGCCGTGCATCTCCTCGTAGAGCCCGATGAAGTCCTTCTTCTGCATCGGCAGAAGCTTGGCAAGGGCGCGTTCGCGCTCCTCGACGGTGCTCGAGATGATCATCTCGCGGACGGCGGGGATGCGGTCCGGTTCGAAGAACATGTGTTCGGTGCGGCAGAGGCCGATGCCTTCGGCGCCGAACCGGTAGGCGACGCGGGCGTCGCGCGGATTGTCGGCGTTGGTGCGGACCTTGAGTGCTCTGTACTTGTCGGCCCAGGCCATCAGCGTGGCGAAGTCGCCCGAGACGGTGGCGTCGATGGTGGCGATCTTCTCGCCGTAGATCTTGCCGGTGGAACCGTCGAGCGAGATCCAGTCCCCTTCGACGTAGCGTTTTCCGCCGACCTCGAAGTACCGTTCCTCGACGTTGACCTTGACTTCGCCGGCGCCGGCGACGCAGCAGGTGCCCATGCCGCGGGCGACGACGGCCGCGTGCGAGGTCATGCCGCCGCGGGACGTGAGGACGCCCTTGGAGATGACCATGCCCTCGATGTCCTCGGGGGAGGTTTCCTGGCGGACCAGGATCAGCGGCCGGTTGTCGAGCTTCTTGAGCTCGGCGGCGCGCTCGGCGGTGAAGGCGATGCGGCCGGTCGCGGCGCCCGGGGAGGCGTTCAGACCAGTGGCGATGACCTGCGCCTTCTTGAGGGCGGCGGGGTCGAACTGCGGGTGCAGGAGGCTGTCGAGCTGGCTCGGTTCGACCTTGAGGAGGGCCTGCTTCTCGTCGAGCATCCCTTCCTTGACGAGGTCGATCGCGATCTTGAGGGCGGCCTGCGCGGTGCGCTTGCCGTTTCTCGTCTGGAGCATGAAGAGCTTGCCCCGCTCGATCGTGAACTCCATGTCCTGCATGTCCTTGTAGTGGTTCTCGAGTTTCTTCGCGATCGCGAAGAACTCGTCGTAGAGGCGCGGATTGTCCTTCTTCAGCTCGGAGATCGGCTTCGGGGTGCGGATGCCCGCGACCACGTCTTCGCCCTGGGCGTTGAAGAGGTATTCGCCGTAGAGGACGTTCTCGCCGTTCGCCGGGTTGCGGCTGAAGGCGACGCCGGTGCCGGAGTCGTCGCCCATGTTGCCGAAGACCATCGACTGGACGTTGACGGCGGTGCCCCACTCGTACGGGATGTTGTTGAGGCGGCGGTAGGTATTGGCGCGCGGGTTGTCCCACGAGCGGAACACGGCCTTGACGGCCTCGATCAGCTGGACCTTCGGATCCTGCGGGAAGGGTTCGCCCTTGATCGCGAGGTACTTCGCCTTATAGGCCTTGACGATCGCCTTGAGGTCCTCGGCGGTGAGCTCGGTGTCCTGCTTGACGTTCATCTCGTGTTTCTTCGCTTCGAGGATCGCGTCGAAGTGATGCTTCTCGACCTCCATGACGACGTCGGAGAACATCTGGATGAAGCGGCGGTAGGAGTCGTAGGCGAACCGCGGGTTGCCGGTCTGCTTGGCGAGGCCTTCGACGGCGACGTCGTTCAGACCGAGGTTGAGGATGGTGTCCATCATGCCGGGCATCGAGGCGCGGGCGCCCGAACGGACGGAGACGAGGAACGGGTTGGCGTTGTCGCCGAAGGTCTTGCCCGCCATCTTCTCGATCTTGTGGAGGTTGTCGTTGATTTCCTGCTCGATCTCCGGAACGATCGCGCGGCCATCCTGGTAGTACCGCGTGCAGGCTTCGGTCGTGACGGTGAAGCCGTACGGCACGGGCATGCCGAGGTTCGTCATTTCGGCGAGGTTCGCGCCCTTGCCGCCGAGAAGGTTGCGCATCGATGCCTGGCCTTCCTGGAACAAATAAACGTATTTTGTCATTGTCTATCCTTTCTTTAATCGATTTTTTCCATGGTGAATTATATCATTTTCTCGATGCAAACACAAATCATTCGGCGCATTTTGAAAAGGTTTCATCACGCGCTCACGCGTTGTAGCGAATGAAAAGGTTTTCCGCCAGGCGGAGCGCCCGCAGTCGGAGCGCATAGCCGATGCCGGCCGCGAGCAGGGCGACGACGACGACGGCGGCCTGCCACGGCATCACCCTGCCGAGACCGTAGATCGCGAAGCCAGCGGCGATCGCGACGCCGAAGCCGCCGAAGACGCCGATCAGTGCGCCGAGGCTCTGCTTGACGACCTCGACCTCGTGGTGGAACTGGAATTTCGGGAACCGCAGGTTGACGATCGACCCGATCGCGGAGGTGAGGAACGAGAACGCGAGGACGCCCGCGGCCATCGCTGCCGCATCGAGCGGCGGAATCGCGAAGGAGATCGCGAACAGGACGAGCGCGAAGACGCCGGGGATCGACCCGAGGAGGACGTTGAACCAGAGTTTCGCGTCGATGACAGTCGACGGCGAGACCGGCAGGCTCTTGACGATCCAGAGCCGCTTCCCCTCGATCGAGAGCGACACGGCCGAGGTGTACACCATCCCGACCGCGAATGCGATGAACCCGAAGATCATGAAGTTGGTCGGGATCACCGCGCCTTCGGTCATGTCGGTCAGAAACGCCATCACCTTGTCGGCGAAGAACAGCGAGGCGACGGAGGCGACGACGAGGATGACGGGACCGAAGCCGGCGTTGAAGACGTACATCTGGATGCCGACGAACGTCCGCCATTCCTTCGCGAGCATCGCCTTGAAGGCAGAACCGGAACGATACTCGAGGGCTTTCCGGCGCCGCGTCCCGAGGTCGTTCCGGGAACGGGCGTTGGTTTTCAGGATCGATCGGGAGAGCAGGACGACGAAGCCCGCGAAGGGGACCGCCCCGGTCGCGAACAGCAGCGCGAAGCCGGCGAGGCTGCCTTCGTGGACGGCGGCCGCGAACCATCCCATCGGCCAGAACCTGGCCCCCATCGCGGCGATCACCGCGCTCTGCGCGAGCAGCGGATTCTCCTCGCCCGCACCGGTGAAGGAGAACGACGACATCATGATGCCGAGGAAGAATGCGAACATCAGGATCGTGTTCAGGGTGCGGCTCTTGGGCAGCCGGTCGGTGACGGCGTGGATCCCGAGCGCGAGCAGCGCGGCCGCAACCGCGGGGAGGAGCGGCGCCGCGAGGAAGGACGGGAGGAAGAGGAGGATGCCCGCGATCCCCGGCGCGGCGAACGCGAAATAGCCGAAGGCGATCGGCGCCGTCGCGAGCAGGGCCGTCACGTAGACGTTCGCCATGATCACGGTCGTCTTCGCCGCCACGAGCGTCCGCGCCTTGATCGGCAGCGGTCCGAGGATCGAGAAGTCGGCGAAGCGGAACAGCATCGCGTCGGCGCGGAAGAAGACGATCATCACCGTCGTGCCGATTGCGTAGATGTAGACGTAGAACAAAAGGCTCTCGATCATCCCCGGAATGCCCGAAAGCGTCCGCGCAAGGTCGTAGAACAGGTAACCGAAGCCGCCCCAGTACGCGACGACGACGTACAGGATCGCGACGGCGATCAGGATCCGCTTTCCCTTCGAATCGGAATAGCTCGTGCCGAGGATCCGGCGCGGACTGAAGTTGATCCGAAAGAGCGTCTTCGTCAGGGTGCCGTACACGCTCATTTTTCGATCAGCTCCAGGAAGACTTCCTCGAGCGAACCGTCCTTCGTGATCTCCTGCGTCGGGCCGGAAGCGACGATCTGACCGCGGCGGATGATCGCGATCTTCGTGCACAGCTTCTCCGCGACTTCGAGGATGTGGGTCGAGAAGAAGATCAGGGCACCCTTCGCGCAGAGGTCGCGGAAGATCTCCTTGAGCTGGAAGGCGGCCTTCGGGTCGAGACCGACGAACGGTTCGTCGAGGATGAACACCTTCGGTTCGTGGACGAGTGCGGAGATGATCACGAGTTTCTGCTTCATCCCGTGCGAATAGGTCGCGATCGGGTCGTTCAGGACGCCGAGAATCTCGAACATCGCGGCATACCGCTCGATCCGCGGCTTGCGGTCGGCGGCGGGGATGCCGAAGATGTCGGATACGAAGTTCAGGTACTGCATGCCGGTGAGCGGCTCGTAGACGTCCGGATTGTCGGGGATGTACGCCAGCACGCGCTTGGCCGCAAGCGGGTCCTTTTTGATCGAGTGGCCGTCGACTTCGATCTCGCCGTCCTCGAAATCGAGGATGCCGGCGATCGACTTGAGGAGCGTCGTCTTGCCGGCGCCGTTGTGGCCGATGAAACCGTAGATTTCACCCGCCTCGATCGTGAGCGACACGTCGTCGCAGGCTTTCTTCTTGCCGTCGTAGCTTTTCGAGAAATGGCTGATCTTCAACATGGTTTTCTTCCTCCGATGTGCGTTATCGTCCCCATTGTACCACGTTCCCGCCGTTTGGGCATCCCCCGTTTCGCCTTCGCGCCGCCCCGTTCGGGGGAAAAGTTCTTTCGCGGTGGAAAACTGTTGCATTTTGACGGAACGTTCGATATAATAGAAAAGGCAAACGCTCCTATAGTTTAATGGCAAAACGCAGCCATGGTAAGGCTGAGATTCTAGTTCGATTCTAGGTAGGAGCACCATTTGGATATCACGGACCCGGCATTCGCGCCGGGTCCGTTTTTTCATGAAAAAACCGCCCGGAGGCGGTTGTCATTTCAAGGTGGATCCGGAGGGGACGATGCCGTCCTCCTGCTTCGTCAGGTCGGCGGAGGCGAAGATGCGGCAGTTGCGCCCGATCACCATGTTCTTCGGGACATGCAGGCGCTTCCCGAGGACGGTGATGCCGGAGGAAAGCAGCGCCGGGTTGTCCCGGTTCGGCGTCAGGTCGGTACCGAACCCGACCATCGCGTTCTCGCCGATGACCGTCTTCTTGTCGACGATGCAGTTCTCGACGATCGCGCCGGGCTTTACCTCGACGTTGTTGAGGAGGACCGAGTTCGTCACCTTGGCGAGCGGATGGACGATCACGCCCGGCGACAGGACGCTGCGCTCGACCGTGCCGGCGACGATCGCGCCGTTGGAGAGGAGCGCCTGGCGGATGACGGCCTTCGACCCGACCTTCACGGCCGGCAGGTCCTCCGACTTGGTGTAGATCTTCCAGTTCGGATCGTACATGTCGAGCGGGATCTTGTCGACGGTCTCAATCAGTTCGAGGTTCGCCTGCAGGTAGGAGTCGTAGGTTCCGACGTCCTTCCAGTAGTCGTAGTACTTGAAGGCGAAGACCTTGTCCCGGCCGATCATCGACGGGATGATGTGGGCGCCGAAGTCGAGGTCGGGGATGGTGCTCTCCTTGATCTTCTTCACGAGCACGTCGGTGTTGAAGACGTAGATGCCCATCGAGGCGAGGTCGGACTTCGGCTGCTTCGGCTTCTCGACGAAGGCGACGATCTCGTTCTTCGCGTCGGCCTCGAGGATCCCGAAGCGCGACGCCTCGCGGATGTCGACGACCTTGGCGGCGATCGTCAGGTCGGCCCCGGTTTCCTCGTGCTGGCGGATCAGCTTGCGGTAGTCCATCTTGTAGATGTGGTCTCCGGAGAGAATCAGGACGTACTTGGAGCCGCTCTTCTCGACATACTGGAGATTCTTCCGGACAGCGTCGGCGGTGCCGGCGTACCAGTCGCTATGCGGCTGCAAAAGCGTCACCTTCGAATCGCGGCGGTCGAGGTCCCAGGGCTTGCCGGAACCGATGTGGTCGTTCAGCGACAGCGGCAGGTACTGGGTCAGGATGGCGATGTTGTAGATGCCGGAGTTCGAACAGTTGGAGAGCGTGAAGTCGATGATGCGGAACTTGCCTGCAAACGGGACCGACGGCTTCACGCGGTCTTCCGAGAGGATGTCGAGCCGGGAACCGCGTCCGCCGGCGAGGATCAATGCCAATGTTTCCATCATTTCGCTCCTTTGTCCTTCATCAGTTCCCTGTAAAGTTGCTTGTAGGCGCGGGCGGATGCCTCCCAGCTGAAGTCGGCCGCCATCGCGCGTCTCACCATCGCGTTCCAGGCGCCGCGTTGTTCGCGGCGCACGCGGAAGGCGTAGCGCAGGACATGCATCATGTCGTGGGCGTTGTAGTGGGTGAACGAGAAGCCCGTTCCCGTCCCCTCGTATTCGTTGTAGGGTCTGACCGAGTCCACGAGCCCGCCGGTCTCGCGCACCAGCGGCAGGGTCCCGTAGCGCATCGCGATCAGCTGTCCGAGACCGCAGGGCTCGAACTTCGACGGCATCAGAAACAGGTCGGCGGCGGCGTAGATGCGGCGCGCGAGGGCGTCGTCGTAGCCGATCGTGACGCGCACCTTGTCGGGATGATCGGCGGCGACGCGGCGGAAGAACTCGTTGTACTTCTTCTCGCCGTCGCCGAGGACGACGAGGCGGAAGTCGTCGGTCGCAAGCATCTCCTCGAGGACGCGCTCGATGAGGTCGAACCCCTTCTGCGAAACGAGCCGCGAGACGATCCCGACGAGCGGTGCGTCGACGTCGAAGCCGGCGTCGAGACGGGCGTAGAGGTCCTTCTTGCAGGCTTGCTTGCCGGCGGGGAAGTCGTCCGGCCCGAAATGGACGGAAAGGGCCGGATCGGTCGACGGGTCGAAGTCGGCGGTCGCGATTCCGTTCATGATGCCGAGGAGCGTGTCCTGGCGCCAGGTAAGCAGTTTCTGCATCCCGTAGCCGTAGTAGTCGGTGAGGATCTCCTTCGCGTAGGTCGGCGAGACCGTCGTCACGCGGTCGGCCGCGACGATCCCGCACTTCAGGAAGTTGAGGTAGCCCTCGAACTCGAAGCGGTTGTCGTACTCGAGGTTGAAGAGGGTGTAGTCCTGGAGCGGGAAAATCCCCTGGTAGGCGAGGTTGTGGATCGTGAGGACGGTCCGAACGTTCGGGAAGGCGGCGGCGTAGGTCGTCCGGAGGAGCAGCGGCACCATCGCCGCGTGCCAGTCGTGGACATGGACGACGTCGGGGACGAAGTCCATGTACCGGACCGCTTCGAGGGCCGCTTTCTGGAAGAAGGCGAAGCGTTCCGACTCGTCGCCGTAGTCGTAGACCTTGTCGCGGAAGAACGAGAACTCGTTGTCGATGAAATAGTAGCGGACGGCGCCGAGCCGGAGGGTCTGGAGGCCGACGTAGACGCTCTTCTTCGTGCCGAGGCGGACCGAGAACGTCGCAAGCGACTCCATCTTCTTCCGGTATTGTTCGGGGATCGTCTTGTATTTCGGCAGGATGACGCGGACGTCGCAGTCGCGGAGTTTCTTGAGCGCCTGCGGCAGCGAACCGACGACATCCGCCAGTCCGCCGATCTTGACGAACGGCGTACATTCGGCGGCGATGAACAGGACCTTCACTTGCATCACTCCCGTCACGTGGATTGCCCCTATTATATCACGCGCCGCGCTTCGAAAAAAGCGCGGCGCGGATTCTTTTTCTGCGAAATATCAATGAGCGAAGACGCTTTTGCCGATGAACTCCCGAAGCAGCGAGTTGCATGGCACGACATAGTCGTCGATGCCCTTGAAGTACTTGAGGAACTTGATCAGGCGGTTGGCGGCGACGAAGTGCTCGGAATCGTTCGGAATCCGGAGGAGGGCCGCCATCGCGTAACGCTTCAGGACGGCCAGTTCGTAGGTCAGTTCCGAGTTGTAGATGTAGTTGGCGCTCTCGATGAACGGGTAGATCCACTTGTATTCGCCGCGGCGGACCGACGGCCACATCGACAGCGTCTTTTCCGGCGAGGTGTTGCGGAACTGCAGGTCGCGGACGATCCGGCGGAGCAGGCGGAGGTCGGTGAGGTTGATCGGATTGTTGTTGTCGATGTTGATCTGGGCGAACGGCGAGATGTAGATCTTGAACTTCTGGTCGGAGGGGATAAAGCGCGTCAGAAGGTCGTTGAGCGCGTGGATGCCCTCGATGATGATCGGTTCGTGCGGCTTGACCGTGACCGGCGGCAGGAGGATCCGTTCGTGCGTCTTGAAGTCGAAGACGGGCAGCCGGACCGGCTGACCGGCGACGAGGTCGGCGACGTTCTGGTTGAAGAGCTTCAGGTCGAGCGCGTCGACGTGCTCGAAGTCGGGTTCCCCGAATTCATCGATCGGCGCCTGTTCGGGCGGCAGGTAGTAGTTGTCGATCGAGATCGGCAGCGGCTTGATGCCGTGCGTGAGCAACTCGATCTCGAGGCGTCGGGCGAACGTCGTCTTGCCCGACGACGAGGGTCCGGCGATCGCGATCAGCCGGATGCTCTCGATGTCGCGGGCGATCAGCTGACCGAGCTCGCAGAGCTGGTTGTTGTGCTTCGTCTCGCACATGTTCACGTATTCGACGGTCTTCCCCGCCTCGATCTTCTGGTTCATCTTGTAGATCATGTCGGCGTCGCAGCGGATCGCCCACTGCTCGGCCTTGTTGAGGACGCGGAGGAACTGCGGCGAATCGGCGAACTCGGGGATCTGGCCGTTCGCTTCGATCCGCGGAACCCGCGCCAGGAAACCCGGGCTGTAGTAGAACAGTTCGAACTCCTGCAGGTAGCCGGTCGAGGGCACCATGTATCCGTACATGTAGTTGAGGTAGCCGTCGCACTCGTAGACGTTGACGACCTCCTTGCGGTACTTGAGGGTCTCGACCTTGTCGACGTAGCCGAGCGCCTGGTAGTGGCGCCGCATCGAGGAGATCGACCGCTGGCTCCGGACGATCGGCAGGTCGAGGGCGATCAGTCGCTTCATCTCGGAGACCACCTTCGCGATCAGCGCGGGCGAAAGTTCGCCGTTCACGGCGCGGCCGTAGACGCCCATCGCGATCGAGTTGGAGAACTTGATCTGCAGCCGGGGATCGACCTTGAAGAAGGCGAGGCAGATGAGATAGCGCATGCTGGTCGCGTAGATGCGGTTGGAATCGATGTTGTCGTAGCCGAGGAACTCGACGTCGGCGTCGTGGTCGACGACGTAGGCGAGTTCGCGCAGGCGATTGCCGACCTTCGCGGCGTAGACCGGCCGCCGGGTCGTTTTCCGGGCGAGATCCTCGAGTCTCACCGGGGAGTCGAAGGGGTGGGCGACTCCTCCCGTCATGATCGTGAACATGCTTCATACCTCCGGGCGTTTTGCGAGATGTACATTCTATTTTACAGCATTTCGCGAAGAATGCAAGCGCTGACATCGAGATTTCGCGCGCCCGTTCGCAACCCGTCGAAGACAATCGGTGCGCGATGGTGTATAATCATGGCTAAGAATGATTCCCGGAGGGATAGCGTGTTTCTGGACGGATTCTTTTCGAGCGAGGGGATGGACCTCGATCCCGACCTGTACCTCTTCAAGCTTCCCCATTTCCTCTACATCGGCTTCTGCGCCGTTCTCTTCGTCGTGCTGATGAAGGTCCTTTCCGGCCGCGGGCCGAAGTTTCGAAGAGCCGCCGTCCTCGCGATGACGGCGCTCATGCTCGTCCTCAAGTACGCCGGGGAGGTCATCTTCGTCTACGAGTACTACGCCTTCCCCGAACCGGTGAGCGCGAACACCCACGCCCTTCTCGACTGGCGCACCCTGATCTCGTTTCAGATCTGCGGCATCAACAACATCCTGCTTCCGCTCGTCACCTGGTTCGACTGGAAGAAGGCCAAGGACTTCGTCTACGGCTCCTCGATCCTCGGCGGCCTCGCCGTCATCCTCTATCCTTCCGGAGTGCTCTACGGCGATCCGCTCCTGCTCACCTTCCCGATGGTCCGCACGCTCCTCGTGCACTTCTTCCTCTTCTTCCTCCCGTGCTACCTGATCCGCGAGGGGGAGTTCCGCTTCGACCCGAAACGCTGGATCCGCCTTGCCGTCGGCACCGCCCTGGCGATGGCCTGGGCGATGTACGGCAACCTCTTCGTCGATCCCGCGGCCAACAACATGTACATCATGCACAATCCGTTCTACGGCGGTCCCGTGCCGATCCTGAACGCGATCCCCGACGGTGCGCACATCCCCGTCGTCCTCGCCATCATCGCCCTCGGCTTCGTCGGGATGTACGCCGTCCAGAACCGGTGGGAACGGCATCGTGCGCGACTCCCCGTCCAACCGTGAAAAAAGGAATTCCGTCATGGAATTCCTTTTTTTTGGTTTCGTTCAGGGGAGCGCGTCGTAGCGGGCGACGAGCTCGTCGACGGATAAATGCGAGAGCGACTCCAGGTCGGCGGAGGTGCGGTAGGCGGGATCGCCGGCGAACACCGCGAGCGCGAGCCGGAGCTTTGCGACCGTGACGCCGAAGCTCGATGCGAGCGCGACGAGGTCGTCGTCGTCGAGCGTGAGCACCAGCGGTTCGACGTCTTCGACCGGTTCGACGTTCGAAGTTTCGGTCGATGCCGGGGCGGTCGTGGTCACGACACCGGTGATCATGGCGTCTCCCGCAGCGGCGAAGACGTCGTCCCAGAACGAGGAACGGTCGTCGATCGCTTCGTCCACCGATTCCTGGAATTCGGGGGTGGCCAGAAACGAGACGGACGCCTGCGCCGTGGCGTAGGAACTCATGAAGAGCGAGCGGACGTCCGGGAGGGCGGATGCGATCGCGGCTTCGTAACGGGCTCCTTCGGCGGCGTCGATGCCGGACAGGGCGAGGAGGAGGGTGCCGTCTTCGTCCATCCAGCCGCCGGCGACGAGCGCATCGCCGAGGTCGGCGACCACGGCTTCGGGAGTGCGGCCGAACCAGGCCACCTCGTCCACGACGGCTTCGGCGTCCTCGTTGAGGGCGTGCAACCCGACCACGCGGTCGAAGCGGTTGATCGCGATCGCCATCGAGGGATTCGCGTCGACCGTGAGCGCGGCGACGGGCGTGAGCGAGTAGAATCCGAAGACTAGCGCGGCGAACGCCGACGCGGCGGCGGCGATGGCGCGCGCGAACCGCCGGGCGGAGACGCTTTTCCGGAAAGGACCGGCTTCCGCCGGCGTTCCGACGACGCGGGCGACGAACGCCTCGTCGCGGGTGACCGGCAGCGAGGTCGAGGCGCGCAGGATGCGATTGAATTTTCCGAATCTCATGGTCTCAATCCTCCTTGACGGCGGCGCGGACCTTGCGGACGGCGCGGCTGTAGAGCCAGGTCACGGTGCCGATCGGCTTGCCGAGGACCAGCGCGATCTCGCGGTGGGGCAGGTCGGATACGTTGTGGAGCAGGAACACCGCCTTCTCGTCCTCGTCGAGAGCGGAGAGGGCCTTTCTGATGATCGCTTCGTTGCCGGCCCGAATCTCGAGGGGACTCTCGTAGGAGAAGGGCGCCAGATCGTCGATGTCGGCGTCGGTGTAGACCGTGCGGCGGCGACGGCGGTATTCGTTCAGGGCGAGGTTGCGGGCGATCGTGACGAGATAGGCGAGGAAGTTCTTCTCGGTGTAGTTGCCGATGCTGTCGAGCATCTTCATGTAGCAGTCCTGGACGATGTCGTCGGCCAGGGAGCGGTCGCGCAGAATCGGGAGGACGCTGTAGTAGACCGTCTTGCGGGTCCGTTCGTAGATCTCGTCGAAGACCGCGCGGTCGCCGTCCTTGAGGCGTCGGACGAGCCGTTCGATGTACTCCGCCATGGCGGGTCCCCCCTTTCCTTCCTCTATTGTAACATCGGAACCGGGGTTTTGCCATAGCGAGGACACAGGCCTTCACTCATATAAACAACCTACGGGGCGCTTTTGTTGCGGAGAAACGAAAAAAGGCCTTTCGGCCCTTCCTCATTTGCCCGGCGTTTTCCGGATCGATCCGTCCTTCTTGTGGACGATCAGTTCCACGTCCTGCGTCAGCGCCTTGATCGTCGCCCAGTGCACCGCCTCGGTCTGCGTTTCGAGCGTGCGCTGGATCCGATCGGATCCGTCGCGACGGACGAGCCACTTGTCGTCCTCCGGGCGATAAACGACGCGGTAGGCGCCGAGGACCGGCTTCGGTGCCTTCGGCTTGACGACGACCGGGGTCTTCCCTTCGGGTTCCGCGACGGGATCCGCGGGGGATGCCGCTTCGGATACGGACGCGGGTTCGGCGTCCGGAACAGTCGGCTCCGGGACGGGCGTCTGCGCGGGTTCTATCGTGACCGGGGTCGGCTCCGGATCGATCGACGCGGCTGACGCAAGAGGTCGTTCGGTCGCGGTCGGTTCGACTGCGTCCGCCGGTGTCGGTTCAAGCGGTGCCGCTTCGCGAACCTCCGCTTCCGAAGCCGGGATCGGCTGGGGGTCGGTCGGGGCGTCGGTGACGGCCGCGGTGGCGGCGTCCGCTTCGGAATCCGCGGGCGGGGTCGCCTCCGCGGGCTTCTCGGAATCCGCGTCGGAAATCGCGGCAGCGGCCTTTCTGACCGATCGGACGGTCTTCCGGCCGGTACGGCCGATGATGGCGGAGACGATCACGAGAAACGCGATCGCGCCGCCGACGATGGCGAAATAGATCCACCATTCTTCGAGAAAACGCATGATGTCCTGCATGGGTGCCTCCTGATACGGGTTCTAGAATAGTTTGAGCTGCACGTTCGATGCCGGCCGGATGAGCCGGACGATGTCGTTCATGCCGTATTTGAGCCGAAGCTTGCGGCATTCGAAGACGAACGCCTTCTTCAGCGCCGGCGCGGCCTTCGACTGGCACGACCGGCGTTCACCGAAATGGTCCATGTAGACGTTGCGGAGCCGGGGGAATTCGCGGTCGATGAGATCGAGGAAGCGGTCGCGGCCGCGACCCGCGAGATTCATTCCGAACGTCGGATAGGCGAACTTGCAGCCGGCGTCCTTCGCCTTGCGGACGATCTGGACGACGTTTTCCTCGGTGTCGTTCACGAACGGGACGATCGGCTGCATGAGGACGCCCGTGAGGATGCCTTCCTGCGCGAGACGGGAGAGTGCGCGAAACCGTTCCGCGGTTGTCGGGCATCCCGCCTCGAGCTTTCGCGCGACGTCCTCGTTCATGGTCGTGATCGACAGGACGACGACCGCCGGGGCGCGTTTCGCGATCTCCTTCAGGATGTCGGCGTCATCGGTGACGAGCGGGCTCTTCGTGACGATCACGACCCCGGCGCCGGCGTCGCGGATCGCTTCCAGGATCCGGCGGGTGACGCGTTCCTTCTCCTCAAGCGGCGGATACGGCTCGAACAGGCGGCCGAGGCCGACGATCGTCCCCGGTTCCCTGTGGCCGATTTCGGAAGAAAACGTCGCGACCAGGTCGGCGCGCGACGACACGTCGGAGAGCGCCTCGTCGACGCCGATCGCGTCGATGGAGTCGCAGTACAGGCAGCCGAACGGACATCCCCGCCACGGTTCGACGTCGAAGGCGACACCGAAACGCCGGCCGGGATCCTTGGCCGGAATCATCGTCGGATGGGCGACAGGGGGGACGGACGGGTTCATGGGACTCCTCCTTTACAGGTATCGCCAGACGAAGGCGAGGAACGCGAGCACCAAAAGCGATGCGGGATACAGGCGTCGGAACTCGAGCCCGAGCGCCGGACGGAGGCCTTTGTCGAACTCCTTCTCGAAACGGCGGATGAGTTTCGGCGCGACCCCTTCGAAGCGGATCAGCCAGGGAAGGCGGAGGTCGAACCGGATTGCCGACGGGACGATCCCGAACTGGCCGCCGATCTCCTTTACGAGCGCCTGGATCCGGTCGCGGTTGCGGCGGCCGCATCCGAAGACGACGAGGGCGGTTTTGTGCGTCGACAGGGCGACGAGCCGAACCGCGAGCGCGGCGGCGACGGCGCCGGCGACGACGAACCAGAAGACGGCCCCGGGGTCGGTGCCGATCGCGAAGAGGGTATAGACGAAGATCAGGAGCGCGGCGCCCAGATCGCCGGGGCGCGCGACGTTGTGATGGCGGAACCATGGGTTCGCCGCCGCGTACAGGGCGGCGATCGAGACGATGCCCTTCAGATACAGGTCGTTCATCGGAATACCTCCGGAGACGGGCCGAGCTGTGCGCCGACGAGAGCGACGAGGTCCTCGAGCGGCTGGGGGCGTTCGATGCGGATCACCGGACAGGAAAGCCGGGTGAGCCACCGTTCGTGCTGCGCGCGGCTGCGGCGCGTCGGGTCGTCGGAGTCGTAGGAGCGCGCCCATTCGATGAAGTCGAGGTGCTGTTGGTACAGATCGCCGCCCGGTTCGACGCGGGCACCGAAACGGGACCGTTCGCGGGCGTTGATGCGGTCGATGCGGATGTCGACCGGCAGATGCATGTACACCGCCAGGTCGATCGCGGGGATGAAGGCGTCGCCCCATCCGACGATCGCGCCGGAGAGGACCGAGCGCTCGGCGAGCTTGAGTTCGCGCTCGATCCGGGAACGGATCTCGGCATCGGGACGACGGACGGTGAAGGGCGGGTCGGTCGGTTCCCACATCGCATCGTCGACGTCGACGAAACGGTAGCCGTAGCGGGTGGCGACGGCGCGCGCGAGCGTCGTCGCGCCGGAGCCCGAAGCTCCGAAGATGTGGATGACGCGGATCGGTTTCACGGGATCCCCCTCACTTCGCGAACATGACGCGTTCGCTGTCGAACATGCGGTTGAGGATAAAGACGAAGACGGCGGTGAAGACCAGGTTGGAAAGGACGGTCACGAGCAGCCACAGCGGCGCGGCGGGATCGAACGTGAGGATCGCCGTGAGTGTCTGGACGGTGTTGTAGATCGGGATCAGATAGATCCACCATGACTGCGCGGCGCCGTCGGAGAACATCGTCGAGACGCCGATGACGATCGTGATGAGGTAGATCGGGGTGATCAGCGTCCCCGCTTCCTTCATGTTCCGGGCATACGCCGAGACGATCGCGATGATCCCGACGATGACGAAGACGGTAGAGAAGAGCAGAGCCAGGATCAGGAGGTAGTCGGACACTCCGTAGACGTTCATGTCGACGCCCTCGGTCGCGAACAGGTTGGGCAGCGACGAGATGATCCCGATGAACGAAGAAACGGCCGATATGAGCGACAGGACGCCGAGGGACAGGACCTTTCCGAGGGCGATCTCGCGGCGCTTCACCGGCGTCACGAGCAAGGTCGCGATGGTGCCGCGTTCCTTCTCGCCCGCGATCGACTCGGGACCGATGGCCATCGCTCCGGAGAACAAGAACATCACCACGAGCATCGGCAGAAGCGTCGACATCAGGGTGCCGACCATCTGCGCCTCGTCGACTTCGGTGGAAGCCCAGGAGACGGCGAAGGCTTCGGTGTCGCCGTAGAGTTCGGTCGAGAGCGCTTCCTGGTACTGGACGAGATAGCCGGCGAAGCGTTCGAAGACGAGGGTCGAGTCGGTCTCGTTGGGATTGTAGTAGACCACGATTTCGGGCTTGTCGACGCCCAGGTCGTCCTCGAAGTTCTCGGGGAAGACGATCACGAGCTGCCAGTCGGCGGCGTCGACGCGGTCGCGGTATGTCTCGAAATCATCCGGTTCGATGGTCGCAAGGGTGACGGGTTGGTCCGCTTCGGCGGCGTTCCACAGGGTCGTGAACGCCGTCGGGGCGTTGGCGATCGCGACCAGTTCCTCGTCGGGCGTGATGAAGTTCGACATGCCCTGGCCGATGAAGGTGTAGAGGATGAAGATCATCAGACCCGGGAGGACCATGACCGACAGGATCAGCCGGCGATCCTTGAACACGCGGTCCCATTCCTTCTTGAAGATCGTCAGGACGTTACGCATCGGCACGTTCCCCGCTTTCCGCCGCCACGAGCTGGAAGAACAGTTCCTCAAGGCCGATCTCGTCGGTCGCGGTCTCGGCGAAGTCGCGCTCGTGCACGAGCCGACCGTCGACGATGATCCCGACGCGGTCGCAGATCCGTTCGACGAGACTGAAGATGTGGGTGGAGACGATGATCGTCTTGCCGGCGTCGCGCAGTTCCTTCAGATAGTCGGTCACGACGCGGGCGGTGAGGATGTCGAGGCCGTTGGTGGGTTCGTCGAAGACGATGACGTCGGGATCGTGCACCAGCGCGATCGCGATCTGCACTTTCTGGCGCATGCCGGTCGACAGTTCGCCGACCTTGACCTCGGCGAACTTGGCGATGCCGAACTGCTCGAAGAAGATGCGCTTGCGCTCCGCGGCCTTTTCCGCGGGAACGCCGTGCAGCCTGGCGAAGTAGTCGTACAGGTAGTCGGGAGTGAAGAAATCCTCGAGCTTGAGGTCGGAGGTGAGGAAACCGATCCGGCCGCGGACCCGTTCAGGATCGTTCTTGACGGAATGGCCGGCGACGATGACGTCGCCCTCGTCGGGCCGGATCAACGTCGAGATGCAGCGGAGGGCGGTGGTCTTGCCGGCACCGTTCGGGCCGAGCAGGCCGTAGATCTCTCCCTTGTTGGCCGTGAACGACAGATGCTTCACGGCGACTTTGATCGGATCCTTCGTATGTTCGATCCGTTGCTGCTTCTTCGACATTCGGAACGTCTTCGTGATGTCGGCGCAGACGACGACGGGTTCGCGCATGGCGATCCCCCCTTCCCTATCATTATTATGATACCATAAAACGCCATCGATGACGCATCAAATTTCGGCGGATCGGACGAGACTTCCCGCCACCGTCCGGAAGGTGAAAAAAAAGCCCATCGCTGGGCTTTCTTCGGGATTTACTTGGCGAGGGCCTTCTTGGCCTGGTCGCAGAGCGACGCGAACCCCTTCGGGTCGTTGACGGCGAGGTCGGCGAGGATCTTGCGGTTGACTTCGATCTTGGCGACGTTGAGGCCGTTCACGAGCCGCGAATAGCTGAGTTCGTTCAGCCGGGCGGCGGCGTTGATGCGGGTGATCCAGAGCTTGCGGAAGTCTCTCTTCTTGCGGCGACGGTCGCGGTACGCGTACGCCATCGAGTTCATGACCTGTTCCTTGGCGGTCTTGAACAGGATGTGCTTCGCTCCGAAGTAGCCCTTCGCGAGCTTCAGGAGTCTGTTTCTTCTTCTTCTGGTGGCATAGCCACCCTTCACTCTCGGCATGGTTCAGTTCCTGCTCTTTCTCAAAGGTACGGAACCTGCTGACGGATCCGCTTGAGGTCGGAGTTGGTCACGGTTTCCTTGTGGCGGTGCTGGCGGTTCTGCTTCGTGCTCTTGTGCGTCATCAGATGTCCGCCGAACGTGCTGGCGCGCAGCAGCTTGCCGCTGCCCGTCTTCTTCAGTCTCTTCTTGGTCCCGGAATGGGATTTGAACTTCGGCATGTCATTCGCTCCTCTGTGCCTGTGGTTTTTTCTTCGGGGTGAGATGGATGGTCAGATACCGTCCCTCGTGGACGATGTCCTTCTCGATGTCGCCGACTTCCTTGCATAGCGCGGCGAACTTGTTCAGGACGTCCTTGCCCTGGACGACCAGCGGGGCCGGCGCGCGGTTGGGCAGACGGACGGAAATCTTCAGCTTGTCGCCATGGTCGAGGAACTTGACGCCGTTCCTGACCTTGGTCTCGAAATCGTGGGTGTCGATGACCGCAGTGAGCCGGATCTCCTTGAGTTCGACGATCTTCTGGTTCTTCTTGGCTTCGCGGGCCTTGCGCTGCTGTTCGTAGCGGTACTTGCTGTAGTCGAGCAGCTTGCAGACGGGAGGTACGGCTCCCGGTGCGACGCACACGAGGTCGAGGCCTTCCTTCGACGCGATGAAGAGAGCCTCGCGGATCGGCTTGACGCCGAACTGCTGGCCTTCCGAACCGATCACGAGCACTTCGCGGAAGCGGATCTGCTCGTTGACCAAGGTGTCGTCCTTCTTGACCGGTTTACTGTTGTTGTAAATTGCGAACCCCCCCTTACGGAAATGAAAAGCGGATACAGAATGTACCCGCCCAAGTCGCACAGATGACTGCGTAGCCAGGACCCATCGCTTCGGCGATCGGGTGAGAAGCGGGTGCTTCTTCTTTCTACTTTTTCAACCTGTTACATTATAATACGGATCGCTTCCGGTGTCAACGGAAATCGACCGTCATTCGGACTTTTTCTCGCCGGACATGCGGTCCTGCAGGGTCCGTACATAGTCTTCCTTGTTCACCTGGTAGGCGCGGGCGATCGCCAGGGCGCCCTTGGGCACGTTCATGTTGAGAGTCGAGCCGGCGGCGATGAAGGCCTTGTCCTCGACCCGGATCGGCGCGATCAGGTTGACGTTGCAGCCGATGAAGACGTCGTCGCCGATGACCGTCTGGTACTTGTGGACGCCGTCGTAGTTGACCGTGACCGAACCGCAGCCGAAATTCACCCGCGAACCGCAGGTGGTGTCGCCGATATAGGCGAGGTGCGAGGCCTTGGTGTGTTCCCCGGTGGACGACTTCTTCACCTCGACGAAGTTGCCGATGCGGTTGTTCGGGCCGATGTCGGCACCGTCGCGCAGGTGGGCGAACGGACCGACGGTGGTGTTCTCATGGACGACCGAGTTGAAGACGATCGAATGCCGGCACGTCACGTTTTCGCCGATCGTGCTCTCGTGGATCTCGGTGTTCGGGCCGATCACCGCCCCCTTGCGGATCACCGAATTGCCGGTGATGAAGGAGTTCGGGTTGATCATGACGTTTTCCTCGATCACGACGTTGTGACCGATCGTAATCGTCTCGGGGTTGATCATCGCGACCCCGTTCAGCATGTGTCCGCGGTTGATCTTGAGGCGGAGCTTCGCTTCGGCGATCGACAGCGCGTAGAGGTCGTTCACGCCCATCGCCTTGGTCGAATCCTTCAGGAAGTAGGTGCCGAGGACGAACTCGTCGGCCTTCGCCACCTTGACGATGTCGGTCAGGTAGTACTCGCGCTTCTTGTTGTCGTTGTTGATCTTCTTGAGCGAATCGAACAGCACGTTCGTCCGGACCACGTAGATGCCGGTGTTGATCTCGTCGATCGCGCGCTGCGCCTGGGTGGCCTCGTGCTCCTCGATGATCGATTCGAGATAGCCGGACTCGTTCCGGATGATGCGGCCGTAGCCGAACGGATCGTCCACGCGCGTGGTCACGATCGTCAGGTCGTGACGCCGGTCGTGGTGCTCCTGAAGGGCCTTCTCGCAGACGGCGGAATCGATCAAGGGCATGTCGCCCGGCAGGATCATCACGTCGCCTTCGCGATCCGCGACGAGTTCCTCCGCGGCCATGACCGCATGCCCGGTGCCGAGCTGCTCGGCTTGGACCGCATAGCGGACGGAGTCCCCGAGGATGTCCTGGATGATCTCGCGCTTGTGCCCGACCACGACGACGATCTCGTCGAACATGCGCGTGTTGCGGACGTTCTCGACGATGTAGGCGATCATCGGCTTGCGGATCAGCGGATAGGCGCACTTCGGCAGTTCGGTCTTCATGCGGGTGCCTTTGCCCGCGGCTAGAATGACGGCGTATCTTTTCATGTGGATCCCCCTGTATGTGGACGGTAGCTAACGGCTGTTGCGGAGCGTTTCGATGACGGCGACGATGGCGGCGATGCCTTCGTCGACTTCTTCCGGCGTCGGGGCGGAGACCGAGACGCGGATCAGCGGTTCGGTGCCGGAGGCGCGGACCAGGACCTTCCCGTCGGTGCCGAGACGGGCCGCGACGGAAGCCGCGGCCGCCTTGACGGCGGGATCGTCGGCGAGGGCCTTGTCGACGTTTCTCACGTTCACGAGACGGTCGGGATAGAGCCGTACGTCGGCCGTGAGCGCCGCGAGGGACGATTTCGTCCGCTCCATGATCGACAGAAGGTGGAGGGCGTTCAGGACGCCGTCGCCGGTGTTGAGCAGGTGGCGGTCGATGATGTGACCCGAGTTTTCGCCGCCGACGGTGTAGTCGGCCGCCTCCATCGCCTCGAGCACGTGCTTGTCGCCGACATCGGTCGTGACGACGTCGATGCCCCGGCGGGCGAGCGCCTTGACGAGGCCGAGGTTGCTCATCTTCGTCAGGGCGACGCGGTCGTGGTTGAGGAGGCCCCTCGTCTTGAGGTCGACCGCGATCACGTAGACGAGCATGTCGCCGTCGTAGACCGCGCCGGTTCCGTCGACCGCGATCAGCCGGTCGCCGTCGCCGTCGAAGGCGAAGCCGACGTCGCATCCCTCCGCATGGGCGAAGGAGCGCAGATGATCGATGTGGGTCGAGCCGACGCCGAGGTTGATGTTCTTGCCGTCGGGTTCGACGCCCGTCAGGCGGAGGTCGCAGCCGGTCATGCGGAAGAAACGCGGGGCGATCGCCCAGGTCGAACCGTTGGCGCAGTCGAGCGCGACCCTGAGGGCGCTCGGGCACAACACCCGGCGGAGCAGATCGCCGTACAGGCCGACGGCGTCGATTCCGGGGAGAAGCTTTCCGGGACGGTCCGGCGGGGTCTGTTCATGCAGGCCGGCGATGTCGTCCTCGAGGGCTCCCTCTTCGCGTTCGAATAGCTTCCTGCCTTTTCCGAACACCTTCAGGCCGTTGTCCTGATAGGGGTTGTGGCTCGCGGTGATCATCACGCCGACCGCTTCGAGACGGCCCGAGAGATAGGAGAGCGCGGGCGTCGAGACGACGCCGAGGTCGATCGCGTCGATGCCGGCGGACGTCGCGCCGCGGATGACGGAAGCGGCCAGGACCGGTCCCGAAGCGCGCGTATCGCGGCCGACGACGACGACGGGGACACCGAGTGTTCGCAGGCTCCTGCCCAGACGGAAGGCGACGTCCTCGGTCAGAAAGACGCCGTATTCACCGCGGATGCCATCGGTTCCGAAATAGCGGCCCATGTCATTCCACCGTGACGGATTTCGCGAGGTTGCGCGGTTTGTCGATGTCGCGTCCGAGATCGAGCGCGGCGTAGAAGGAGATCAGCTGGGTGGGGATGATGGTGAGGAGCGGGGTCAGTGCCTCGTGGACGTCCATGAGCACGATCTCGTCCGTCGGATCGGCGACGGAATTGAGGGAGATCACGAGTTTCTCGGCGCCGCGGGCGCAGACTTCGCGGATGTTCGAGCGGGTCAGTTTCGCGATCGCCTTCTGCGAGATGATCGCGATCACCGGCACGCCGTTCTCGATCAGGGCGATCGTACCGTGCTTCAGTTCGCCGGCGGCGAAGCCTTCGGTCTGAATGTAGGAGATCTCCTTCAGCTTCAGCGCCGCCTCCAGGCACGCGAAGTAGTCGAGGCCGCGGCCGATGTAGAAGCAGTTGCGTTTGGCGATCTTGTTTCGGACGAGTCCGTGGATGAATTCGCGCTTGTCGATGATCGCATCCATCGCGACGGCGACCCGGGCGAGTTCGTGGCGCAGGTCGAACGCCGGATTGGGGCAGAGGGCGACGGCGATGACGGCGAGGATCACGATCTGGCCGACGTAGGCTTTCGTCGAAGCGACGGCGATCTCCGGACCGGCGTGGATCTCGAGGAACTTGTCGGATTCGCGCGCCAGCGTCGAGGTCGCGACGTTGGTGATCGTCACGGTCCTGTAGCCGCGTCGCTTGACGTCGAGCAGACAGGCGCGCAGGTCGGCGGTTTCGCCCGACTGCGAGATGAAGACGAACAGCGGATTCTTCACGAGCAGCGGCGGATTGTACGCGAACTCGCTGGCGATGAAGACCTCGACGGGAATGCCGGCAAGGTTCTCGAGCAGGTACTTGCCGACGAAACCGGCGTGCATGCTGGTGCCGGCGGCGATCACGTAGACGCGCTCCGCATCCGAAAACCAGGACTTCAACTCCGGATCGAGGAGGATCCGGCCGTCATCGGCGATGTACTTCGAGGCGATCTTGCGGACGACTGACGGCTGTTCGCAGATCTCCTTGAGCATGTAGTGGCTGTATCCGCCCTTGCCGATCTCGTCGAGGACGAGGTCGATCGTCATAAACTGGCTTTCGACCGGGCGGCCGATGATGTCGTAGAGGGCGAAGCAGGCGATGCCGTCCTTCTCGCCGACGACGGTGAAGGTCTTGTCCTCGATCGGGAAGTACTGGTCGGCATAGCCGACGAGCGCCATCACGTCCGAAGCGAGCGTCACGCCGCGCTTGCCGACGCCGAGCAGGAGGGGCGACTTGTTCTTCGCCGCATAGAGTTTGTGGGGATCCGACGTATCGACGACGAGGAGCGCGTAGGACCCTTCGAGGACCGACAGGGTCTTTCGGATCGCATCTTCGACGGGCATGCTCTCCGCGAACCGCGCGATCAGGTTGGCGATCACCTCGGTGTCCGTCTCGCTCACGAAACGCACGCCCTCGAGATACCGGTCGGTCAGTTCCTTGTAGTTCTCGATGACGCCGTTGTGGACCACGGCGAAACGGTCCCCCGTCGAGTAGTGGGGGTGGGAGTTGATCTGGTTCGGGACACCGTGGGTCGCCCAGCGCGTATGGCCGATGCCGAGGCCGTTGCACATGTCGTAGTTGAAGTCGAGCTTGAGATGGGCGACGCGTCCCTTGTCCTTGTACATGACGAAACGGCGGGCGTCTTCGTCGTAGAAACAGATGCCGCAGGAATCATAGCCGCGGTATTCCAGTTTTTCCAGTCCCGCGATGATGATGTCGGACGCCTTGTCGCGTCCGAGATACCCGACGATTCCGCACATGATGGACTTCCTCCGACCGCACCGTTGGCACGGATAGTATCACAATTATAGCATCGAAATCCTGAACTTTCAATCGCCGCGGGATGAAAACCGCGGTTCGCGGCGGTCAACCGCGGGCGAGAGTGGGAATGACCGAATAGGCGGCCGACACCGAGGGCACGAAATGGCGGATGCCGGCGCGGACGCAGCCGCGGATCGCGGCTGCGTCGTCCGCCGCTCCGCCGCAGACCGAGACGCGGATCCCGAGCCGTTCCGCCTCGGCGACGACGCGGGCGACGGCCTCGAGGAAGAGCGGATCGAGAAAGAGGTTCGGATCGAATCCCTCCCGTTCTCTGAGTAGGGCGAAAAGGTCGGCGACGAGATCGTTCGACCCGATCGACACGAAACGCACGTCGGCGAAGGATGGAAAAGCCCGGATTGCGGCCGCGCTCTCGATCATCGCGCCGAGTCGGTAGTCGACGCCTTCGACGCCGCAAAGCTCGCGGACGCGTTCGGCGCAGATGCCGGCGCAGCGGTGGATGAAGTTCCAGTCGGCGGGATTCTCGACCATCGGCACCAGGATTTCGACCTCATGTCCGACGGCCGTCATCAGCAGCGCGGTCAGCTGGTCTTCGAGGATCGCGGGATGCTCCACGAGGTATCGGGCGCCGTAGATCCTTTTCTCGTTGTGGGCGACGGGTTTGTCGGGGGCGACGTCGAACAGTCGGAAGCAGACCGGCTTTCCGGGTATCGTGGTCGCGATCCGGCGATAGCTTTCGTACTGCTCCTCGAGCGTCGGGAAACGCCCCGAGGCGAGGGCGGCGAATTCGGTCCGGATCAACCCGATGCCGGCGAACGCCGCGAAACCCGGTCTGGACGTCTCGGCGAGCGCGTTGACGAGGGGTGCCACCTCGATCTCGATCCCGTCTGCGATGGTCGTCCGGGCGGCGGCTACGCCTTCGCCCGATGAGGCGCGCCGTACCTGCACGGCGATGATCTCGCCGTCGCGGGCGGCGGCGGCGAGGTAGGGGTCGATGACGACCGCGATGCCCTCCGATTGCAGGATGATGGCGGCGTGAGAGTTGAGGCCGCCGTCGGCGGCAAGGACGGCGACGACGTGTTCGATGTCGAAGTGCGTCAACGCGTCGAACGTGAGTCGATCGCAGACGACGACGGTCGGTTCGTGGAACCGGATCCTGTCGCCCTGGACATGGGTTCCGGACAGCTTGTCCATGACGCGGTCGCGAACCTCGCGGAAGTCTTCGGCGCGCGCGCCCAAATAGCCGCCCAGGCGGCCGACGCGACCGATCGCCTCTCCAAAGGAGCGCTCGAGCGCCGTCTCAGCCGGCAGACCGTCGTCGACGAAGCCGTACGCCGTTTCCTGAAGATCGGGATCGGCGACGATCGCCGCATGGAACCTGAGGGTATCTGCAAGCGATGGCCGATGCGTCGACGACAGCATCGTGCGATAGCGCTCCGCGGTTCGTTCGAAGGCGTCCGCGAGCCTGGCGCGTTCCCGCGCCGGCTCCGGAGGCATGCGAAGCATCCCCGCATCCGGCTCCGACAACGGCAAAAAATGGGCGCGGCCCACGAGCGGAGCGTGATCGTGTAAAGCGTTCGTCATGACGTCACCGCCTTCGGTTCGTGTCCATTATATCACGAATCGCGATTCAGTTCACGTCTTTACGGGCGAACAGCCAGGAGAGGATGGCATAGGCGAAGGCGACGACGCCGACGTGGACGAGGGGATCGCCGTAGGTGGCGGGACCTTCGGGTCCGATGCGGCCATGGCGGACCAGCGTCAGCGCCGCCTCGACCCAGGGGACGGTCGGATCGTGGGCGTTCGCCTCGAGGACCCAGAACAGCGCGCAAGCGGGCAACGCCGCAAACGCCGAATCCCACAGGGTCGTCACGATTCCCTGGAGGAAAAGCAGCAAAAAGCCTTCGCAAAGGGCGTCCGCAATCAGTCGGAGGTCCGTCGCCGTGAACGAGAAGTAGGGCGTTCCGAGGATTCCGACGGCGGAATACGCCAACCCGACGGCGAGCGTGAAACCGACCAGCGTCAGTCCCGCCGCGCCTCCCTTGGCGACGCCGAAGGCGAACAGCCCGTCGCGGGACGAGACGAAGAACGCCGCCGCCCGACGCTGGACGCGGGAATAGCCGTGAAGGCCGAGGAAGATCGACAGGACGCAGACGCCGAGACGGATCGCGAGCAGTCCCTGGGTTCGATAGGCGAACGCCCGTTCCGCGCGGTCGAGATCGAGCATGGCGCTCCCAAGCCAGAATTCCGAGGCTGCGGCAGTCGCCGCCGCGACGAAGACGGCAAGCAGGCCGATGAAGGCTGCCGCCGTCCCGTCGATCAGGTAATGCCCCTGGATCCTAAGCATCCCGCGCATCGACGATCCTCCCGTTCTCGATCCGGACGATCCGACGGTTGCGCGACCGGAAGCGCTCGGGGTAATGGGTCGAGACGATGACAAGACTCTCCTTCGAACGCTCCCGGATGATCGCGCATGCCTGATCGCGCGCCTGCTCGTCGAGACCGCGAAGCGGTTCGTCGAAGAGCAAAATCTTCGGATGGTTGAGCAGCGCCTGGATCAGGTTGGTCTTCTGCCGCATCCCCGTCGAAAGACCGAAAAAGGGCTTGTGCTCCGCCTCGCGCATCTCGAAATAGTCGAGCAGGGCGTCGATCCGGTCCGCCAGGACGGCGCGCTCTACATCACGCGCGCGACCGACCGATACGAGGAAATCCCGGACCGTCATGAACTGCGGCAGGATATAGTCCTCCGGGGCGTAGCCGATCGACCGCGGCGTCGCCTCGATCGTCCCGCGGTAGCGGACCAGACCGACGATGCAGCGCAGGATCGTCGACTTCCCCGACCCGTTCGGACCGACGAGGAGGTTGAGGCCGCGGTCGTCGAACGCGAGCGAGACGTCCTCGATCCCGCAGTCCCCCGGATAGCGTTTCGTCACGCCCGCGAGCCTAACGGAGATGTTCGTAGACATGGACGTCCTCGCCATAGGCGATCGGATCGGAAAACGCCGTCCGGAACGCGAAGTCGTCGATCAGAAGACGGTACTCGTTTTCTGCGTACGTGTAGCGGATGTCGATGAGGAAGCGCGTCGCCGGTCGGATCCTGTCGGCGTGCACGATCGGGATGAGCCAGGTTTCGTCGTAGACGTCGAAGGAACCCTCGCGCGGGATGCCGACGAGCGGTCGGGGATCGGGGTCGACGTCCATCCGATCCGGATCGAACGCGATCGCCTCGCCCGTCGAGGCCTCGATCCCGGGGCAATGGAGGCGGACGGAGGTGACCGTGATCGCCGTTCCGGTGAGTGACCGTAAGGCGATCGAGAGTCCGGAGATCCCTTCTAATCCGTCGTTCGAAGAAAACGTCGCCGACAGCCGCATGAAGTCCAGATGGCGCGGTTCTCCGGGTTCACCGAAGACGAGTTCGACATCCCCGATCCGGTAGTTTCCGCTGATTCCGCCGCGATACTCGAGGTGGAGCGTCGCCGGCGCGAAGACCAGTTCCGCCGCCTCGATCGCGATTCCGTCGGCGACGAAATCGAAGCGGAACTCATGATACCGGACGCCCTCGCGGACGCGTTCGCCGCCCGTCGCGGCGATGCCGGCGATCCCGAGGGCGAGTTCGTCCTCGCCGTCCGTCAGGGAGGCGGCGGCGACATTGTCGACGGCGGTGGGGAAGGCGTCGGGATCGTCGATCCAGAGCCAGACGGGAATCGTCTCTTCGGGATCGCACACAAGCAGCGACAGCGGTCTTTCCACCGCCATGATCCGGACCCGGTCCGCTTCCGGACGGTCCAGCAGGAGCAAGCCGACGACGATTGCGACGTACAGCGCCAGAATCACGAGGACGACCTTCTTCATCGGATCCGTTCCTTCACGATCTCGTAGTATTCGGTCGTCACGGTGAACGTCTCCCAGCCGCCCTCGTTCGTCTTCATCCAGAGGAAATAGTGGCGGGCGACCCCGTTGGAGACGACGCCGAGCCCCTTCATCACGATCGTCACGTAGGTGCCCGGATCGACGATGATCGAAAATTCGTACTGTTCCGTCGCCGTTTCCGTCTTCGAGTAGCCGATCTCGGTCTTGATCGAACTGTCGAGCGACCCCTTGAACTTCTCGACACTTCCCGAGACGGTGACTCCGATCGACCCCGTCGAGGAGATCTGGAACTTGGTCTCGATCTTCGAGGTCAGGGTGATCTCGTGCTTGATCGTGGAATAGCCGTTGTTGAAGATTTTGAGCTTCGTCTCGGAGAGAAACTCGACCTCCTGCTGCTTCGTCACGACGAGCATCTTCCAGCCGAGCATCTTCTTTCCCCCGAGGCGGGAAAGATAATCCGCCATGTCGGACTCGGCGAAGTCCTTGAGCAGCGCTTCGTCCTCCTCGACGAAGACGATCTCCTGGTACGTCTGGTAGTCGTCCGCGGTGACGAGCGGAACCAGCGTGACGAGCAGAAACGCGAGAAACGCGACGATGATTGCCTTCTTCATGAAAAAAAACCTCCCTTTCGGCGTCATCCGTGAAGATAATACGCCGGGGAGGTCGGTTTTTCGTTCAGATGTCGAAGGCTTGCTTGCGGAAGAGCGTCTCGGCGTCGTCATAGCCGATGCGATAGAGTTTCTGTGCCTTCGCGGGATCGAAGTTGAGCATCCAGCCGAGCGACACCGAAGGCCACACCTCGATCAGTCGGACGCCGGGGAATTGCGCGGCGTCGACCCGTTCGAGACCCCAGAGGTGAACCACGACGACGATGTCGCACCCCGATTCGACGAGCGGCTTCACCGGCACGTTGTCGTAGAGGCCGCCGTCGTAGAACTTGCGTTCGCCGTTCACGACCGCGGGGAACGCGACCGGGATCGAGCAGGAGGCGAGGATCGCCTCGACCGCATCGGAAAGGCACTGGCCGCGCAGGTCGCAGTAGACCACGTTCGTCTCCTTCTTCATGTAGTGGCGGTACACTGACTTCATCAGACCGACGATGTTCTCGCCGGCGGCGCCGCCGCGCGAGATCGTCACATAGACCTCGCGGGCGCCGAGGTCGACGCCCGACAGGTGGGTCCGCAGCCGCCGTTCGAGCGGGGAGATGTCGTAGATGCCCTTCTCGATCACCGCCGTGCGTTCCTTCATCAGGCGGCGGAACGTTCCTTCGGCGGCCTTGATCTCGTCGGGCGAGACGTCGAGCCAGAGGGCGAGCGCGGCTTCGGGAGCGGCGGTCGCGAGCAGAGTCGCGTTCACCGCGCCGATCGAGGTGCCGGAGAAGGAAGAGATGCGGTCGAGGATGCCGTGGTCCCGGAGGGAGGCGGCGACGCCGATCTGGTAGGCGCCGCGCGATCCGCCGCCGCCGAGGCAGAGTCCGATCTTGGCCATGGGGGCCCTCCTTCGCGTCAGTAGACGCGTTTCGTCCCGTCCTTGAAGACGGTCGCGATCACGCCGCCGCCGAGGCACTCCTCGCCGCGATAGAGCACGCACGCCTGTCCGGGGGTGACGGCGCGGACGTCGTGTCCGAAACGGACGCGCGCCCCGTCCTCGCCCTCGAAGGCGACCGTGACGGGCACGTCGGGCTGGCGGTAGCGGAACTTGGCGGTGCACGACAATGCCGACGGTCGTGATTCCGCCGGAATCCAGTTGAAGTCCTCGAGGACGCACGCATCCGACATCAGGGTCGGATGGTCGATTCCCTGACCGACGATGAGCCGGTTGGTCGGAAGGTCCTTCCCGACGACGAACCACGGGCGGTTTCCGAAGGTCCGCGATCCGCCGATCATGAGTCCTTTGCGCTGTCCGATGGTGTGGTTCATGAGGCCGTCGTGACGTCCCAGGACGATGCCGTCCTCGGTGACGATGTCGCCGGGCTTTGCGGGCAGATAGTTGGCGAGGAAGCGGCTGAAGCGACGTTCGCCGATGAAGCAGATGCCGGTGGAATCCTTCTTCGCCGCGGTCGGAAGTCCCGCCTCGCGGGCGATCCTGCGGACCTCGCTCTTCAGAAGTCCGCCGACCGGGAAGAGCACGTTGTCGAGCTGGGTCCTGGTCAGCTGGCAGAGGAAATACGACTGGTCCTTGTCGGGGTCGGCGCCGCGGAAGAGACGGGTTCCCGCCGCGCCGTGCTCGACGCGGGCGTAATGGCCCATCGCGATGAAGTCGGCGCCCAGCGCCGCGGCCGCGGCGCTGAAGCTTCTGAACTTGATGTGCTTGTTGCAGAGGACGTCGGGATTGGGCGTCCGTCCGCGTTCGTATTCGTGCAGGAAGGCGGTGAAGACGTCGTCCCAGTATTCCTGGATGAAATCGTGCCGATGGAGGACGATCCCGAGCCGGTCGGCGACCGCCAGCGCGTCCGCGTAATCCACTTCCTGCGGACAGACGGGGGCGTCGAGGTCGGGGTTGCCTTCGCGGTCGTTGTTCACGGCGGAGTCCCAGTTGCGCATGTACAGGCCTTCGACGTCGTAGCCTTCGCGAAGCAAAAGCAGCGCCGATACGCTCGAATCGACGCCGCCCGACATGCCTACGATGACTTTCTTCTTCATGATTCCACCGCCTAGCGGCCGACGTCCGACGGCATCCGGAAATCCGCGCGCGGCGAAAGCGCGCAGTCGAGGACTTTCGGCCCGTCGGGGCTTGCCTGACGCTTGAACTGCTGCGAATGGAAGCGGGCGAGGAAATTGTCGACGATCCCGGCTGCGACCTCCGCGGCGACGCCGAAGGCGCGCGTGAGGAGGAATACGATCCGGTCGCGGCCGTCGCCGCACTGGAGGAAGCGGTACAGCGCGAAGTCGTTGGTCTCGTACTTGCCGATGGTCGCCTCGGTCGTCTGGTTCTTCTTCAGCTCGGGTGAGATCGGCGTCGCGAGGATGTCGTTCAGGGTGTCACGGACGCCGTCGTCGAAGGTGCGGAACGCATATTGCGCGACGGTGAAGCGGACGAGCGTCTTGGGGAGGCCGGCGTTGACGTTGTACATGCTCATCTGGTCGCCGTTGTAGGTCGACCAGCCGAGGGCGATCTCGGAGAGGTCGCCGGTCCCGACGACGATTCCGCCGACCTTGTTCGCGAGGTCCATCAGGATCATCGTCCGCGCTCTCGCCTGGGCGTTCTCGTACGTCAGATCCTCGGTCGTGCCGTCGTGGCCGATCAGCCGGAGATGGTCGACGACATGGTCGGAGAGGGTGATCTCGCGGGCGTCGCAGCCGAGACCCTCCATCAGGTCGCGGGCGTTCTTGAGGGTGCGCGGCGTGGTTCCCATCGCCGGCATCGTGACGGCGACGACGCCTTTCCTATCGAGGCCGAGGCGGTCGAAGGCACGGCAGGAGACGATCAGCGCGAGCGCCGAATCGAGGCCGCCCGAGACGCCGACGACGACGCGCCGGATCCCAAGGTGGCGGAGGCGCTTGGCGAGGCCGAATTCCTGGATCTGGGAAATCTTCAGAAAAGCGTCTTCCTGATTCGTCTTCGGGACGAACGGGAGACGGTCGAGCTCGTCCTGAAAGCGGAAATCCCCGCTTTCAGGCAAGACGAAAGGGACGATATGATAATCGTGGGTATACTTCAGGATGGAATCGCGGTAGGACGAGTTGGTGCGGCGCTCGTTGGCGAGCCGGTCGAGGTCGAGGTCGGCGTAGGTCGTCTTCGTCTCGAGGCTCATGCCTTCCGCCTCGGCGACCATGACGCCGTTCACGGCGACCATGTTGTGCCCGGAGAAGACGGTCTCGGAAGTGGACTCCGAAGCGCCGGCTGACACGTACAGGTAGACTCCGCAGTTCTTGCGGGAGTGCTCGAGGACGGCGTTGCGCCGGATCGCGGCCTTGCCGAGGGTCTCGTTGGAGGCGGAGAGGTTGACGATCACGTTCGCGCCGTTCACCGAGAGGAGGTTGCCAGGCGAGATCGTCGCCCACATATCCTCGCAGATCTCGATGCCGAAACGGACTTTCGCCGCTTCGAAGATGATGTTCCCGAACGGCACCTTCTGACCGAGCAGGGTGATTTCGGCGAGATGGTCGGCGACGTCGAATCCGGACTTGAACCAGCGCTTCTCGTAGTATTCCCGGGTGTTCGGGAGATAGAACTTCGGAACCACGCCGAGGATCTTCTCGTTCTGGAGGACGACGGCGACGTTCAGGACCATCTCGTTCACCTCGAGCGGCATCCCGCAGACGACGACGCCGTCATAGGGGGAGGGCTTGAGGCCGGCGGCGAAGACGCGCAGGCCTTCGACGGCGTCGTCGAGCAGCGCCTTGCTGAAGAAGAGGTCGCCGCAGGAATAGCCGGTGATCCCGAGTTCGGGGAACACGGCGACGGAACTGTCGTTCTGGCGGAGCGCCGCGAGCATCGCCGCGACGTTCTCCTTCGGATTGCCGACGACGACCGCAGGCGAGATCAGACTGACCTTGAGGAATCCGTGATTGTACATGGGATCACCTGTAGAGTTGGTGCGTCTTGACGTATTCGTAGACCTCGGGGGTCACGAGCGCAGGATCGAAGGTGTCCCTGAACGACGTCGATGAGACCGGCGAGTCGAAGTCGGGAAGGACGATGAACGCGTCGCGGTGCGCGGCGAGAAACGGATCCGCGGCGATCGCCTCCTCGAGGTTCCGGCGATCGCGGTTGATGACGATGAACCGGAACTCGGTGACCAGCCCGGCGGCGTTGATCCATTTGTGCAGCTTGGGTAGGTTGTCGGCGCCGATCACGAAGGCGATTCTCCGTCCCTGATGGGATTCCTGAATGCGGACGAGCGACTGGTAGGTGCCGAGATAGTCCGGATCGTCGAGTTCCATCGGCGATACGCTCACGCCGTCCATGCCGGCGGTCATCGCCTTGAGCATCGCCAGCCGGTGGAAGTTGCTCGCGAGCGAGCGCTTCGTATACTGGCTGCTGACGGGCAGGAAGATGAACTCCCTGACCGGAAGGTGGTTCACGACGTGTTCACAGATCGCCTTGTGGGCGATCGTCGGGGGATTGAAGGCTCCGCCGAAGACTGCGATCATGACTATCACTCCTCTGATCCGTTGCCGGACGCGTTCTACCCCTCCATTTTAACACACGGAAACCGTGAATGAAAGAAGTTATCGCAAAGCCCGCGGCGTGATATAATAGTCGTCGGGTGATCCACATGAACGAAATATCCAAGACCGTCGACCAGATCGTCGATTTCGCCAGACAGCTCCTTTCCATCCCCTCGCCGTCGGGATATACCCGCGACGCGATCGACTTCGTCGAAGCCGAAGCGACACGCCTCGGCTACGCTTCCGAACGGACCAAGAAGGGCAACCTGATCGTCACCGTCCCGGGACGCACGGACGCCGTCCTCGGCCTCTCCGGGCACGTCGACACGCTCGGCGCGATGGTACGCTCGATCGCCGCCGACGGTACGCTCCGCTTCACGCCGATCGGCGGTCCGCAGTGGCCGACGCTCGACGGCGAGTACTGCACCGTGCGGACCCGCGACGGCCGGCTCGTGACCGGCACCTTCCTCTCGCTTTCGCCATCCTCCCACGTCTACAAGGACGCCAACACCGTCGAACGAACCCCCGACCGGATGATGATCCGCCTCGACGCGCTCGTGACGTCGAAGCAGGACGTCCTCGACCTCGGGATCGGCGTCGGCGACTTCGTCTTCATCGATCCGAAGACGGTCTACACCGACGCCGGGTTCCTGAAGAGCCGCTTCCTCGACGACAAGGCCTCGGTCGCGATCCTCTTCGGTTTCCTCCGCCACCTGCGCGAGTACGACATCACGCCTCGTCAGACCCTCAAGATCGTCGTCTCGACGTACGAGGAGGTCGGGCATGGCGCCGCCTGGATCCCGCCGGTCGACGAGTTCATCGCCGTCGACATGGGATGTATCGGCGAGGACCTCTCCTGCACCGAACGGATGGTCTCCGTCTGCTGCAAGGACTCCTCCGGTCCCTACGATTACCAGATCACCTCGCGGCTGATCGAACTCGCGAAGCAAAACGGCCTGTCCTTCGCCGCCGACATCTATCCGATGTACGGTTCCGACGTCTCCGCCGCCCTGCGCGGCGGCCAGGACGTGAAGGGCGGCCTCGTCGGTCCCGGCGTCCATGCGTCCCACGGGATGGAACGGACCCACCGCGATGCCCTCGAGAACACCCTGAGGCTTCTGCTCCTGTACACCGAATGAAACGAAGCGTTCCCAGAAGGGAACGCTTTTTTCGTTGAAAAGGGCGCTTAGGGCGCCGCGGCATAAAAAAAAGCGCCTGCACGTAGCAGGCGCCGTTTCAGCCGCGCAGGGCGGCGAGGGCGGAGGTCACGGTGGTTGCCTTGACCGTGAAATACCATTCCGAGTTACGGGGGTCGAAGAGCTGGTTGCCGAGGTGATCCTCGGCGATCAGAACGTCCTCGTAGAGCGCCTTCGCGACGGCGTACTCGGCGGCGTAGTTCTCGTAGCCGAAATAGAGGATCGCGTATTCCTCGAGGTAGTCGAGGTAGAGGTCGCGGTACACGGGGATCGAGAGTACGCGGTCGACGAGTCCGTTATTCGCGTCCGACGCGGGAAAGAGGTCGTAGTCGACGCCGTGGTTTCCCGTCGGGTCCTGGTGCTTCCCGACGCCGAGGGAACTGTCGAGGTCGAACGGGATCATCGTCGCCGGACCGTCGTAGACGTCGAAGTACAGGTAGTAGTTGTTGAAGTTGAAGCGGAAGTCGTCGGTGTTTCCGATCAGGAAGCCCATCGCCAGATAGCGGACGAACGCGTCGACGTCGAGGACGGAAGCGATGTCGCGCTCGAAGTCGTCCCCGTTCACGACGGCGACGAGCGAGGCGAGCGCCGGATGCGTCGAACGCATCCCGTCGTTCGTGTTGTTCTTGAGGGCGTACGAGAAGCGGATGTTGGCGGGGATGTCGTTCACGCCCGCCTTGGCGGCGAAGTCGAGCCCGAGGTCGGCGACGCCGGCGGTGTCGGTGCACTTGTAGAGGTCGCCGTACTCCCGGGCGATGTCGGCGTCGAAATGGCGCTTCAGGAAGTTCTGGTCGATCGGTTCGATGAAGGTGAAGAAGCCGTAGGGGATCGTCTCCTCGCCGACCTGCAGGTAGACCAGTCCGTAGGAGGCGTTGGCGACGTCGAGGCCGGCGCGGCGGTAGAGCTTGTAGGCGTAGGATTCCGAGATCATCGCCTCGTCCACTTCGCCGGCGACGGTCTTGCAGTACTCGAAGTTGAGCTGGTCGAGGTTGAAGACCTCGCGGGACGAGAGGACGGCGTACTCGTTGCTTCGCGCACCGTAGTCGAAGGTGGCGTCGAACTGGAGCTGGAAGGAGGTCTGGTGCCAGATCTCGCGGCCGCGCCAGTCGAGCGTCATCGGCAGGTTGCGCGAGGTGTTCGATTTCGTGCGGAAGCCGACCTCGCGCACGGTGAAGGTGTTCCCTTCGCCGTCGGCGTAGATCATGTCGACCTTGTGCATCGTGTTGTCCTGATAGGTCCCGTACTTCTCGAAGTAGGCCTTCATGTCGTCGAGGAGGGCGGTGAACTCCGTCTCCGTGAAGACGATCGTGATCGACTTGAAGAGGTCCTCGTCGAAAAGGCGGTCGTAGTCGGTCTTCTGCTTGCGGTTGTTGGCGAGGCGGACGATCGAATCGTAGCCGGACGCGGCGGTCGCGAGATTGTATTCGGCAAGGCCGAGGAGCGCGCCGGCCAGCACGGCGGCAATGAGGATGCGTTTGAGCCACAGGCGGAGCATGCTCCCCCTCCTTCCGGATCAGTGGGTGCGGTGGTATTCGACGCGCTCGCGGACGTAGGCTGCCTTCTGGGCGTAATAGTCCTCGGCCTCCATCCAGCGTTCCGTGAGCGAGAAGGTCGTGGCGCCGAGATGGTCTTCCTCGAGGAGTTCCGACCGATAGAGGCTGCGGGCGGTGAGGTACTCCGAGAGGAAGGCGTCGTAGTCGAAGATGCCGTCCTCGGAATCGGTGAATTCGTCGAGGTAGTCCTCGTAGATCGCCTGGTAATCGGAATACCGGAAGACGTTCTTGACGAGCACGAGGTCGTCGTAGGAGATCCACGACTGCGCCGTACGGTTGTAGTAGATGTCGAGGTTGACCGTATACGACAGGTTCCAGTCCTGGTCGCCGAAGGGATTCCATCCGAATCCGAGGCACTGGTCGTTGTCGTAGGGGATGTAGACGGCGACGCCCTCGTAGAAATAGATGTAGTAGTTGTTGGCGTCGTTGCGGTAGTCGTCGGGATTGCCGACGAGGAACGCGACCGCCAGGGTTTTGAGCCACGTGTGACGTCGAGCGCCTGGTTGAGGACGTTCTTGAAGTTGGTCACCGTGGGATCGTTGAGCCGTTCCATGAACGACAGCATCGACGAGAAGTCGGAAGTGTCCTTGTTGGTCTTGAGCTGGTAGTCCATGCGGTAGCCGGCGTTGTAGTCGGAGACGCCGAGACGGTCGTTGTCGAAACCGTCGTAGTCCCACGCGTTGAGGGTCTCGAGCGTCGCCGGGCCGCCGTTTTGCCAGACGCATTTCCAGAGGTCGCCGATCGAGCCGTCCTGGTTCTTTCCGAAATAGCGGCGGACGAACACGTCGTCGATCGGCTCGACCATCGTGAAGAGGCCGTAGGGGATCACATCGCCGTCGATGTCGAAGTAGACGACCGTGAGCGCCGTGTCGGGGGCGACGAGGCCGGCGGCGCGGTAGAGCTCGTAGGCCGCGATTTCGGTGACGATCGCGGTGTCGTCGGCGCGGACGTACTTGAAGTTGAGTTGTTCGAGGTCGAACAGGCGGCGCTCCTTGAGGGCCTTGTACTCCGTCGAATTCTCGGGGTAGTCGAAGGTGTCGTTGAACTCGAGCTGGAACGAGACCTGCTGGTAGCCGGCGATGTTACCGTGGTCGTCGAAGTAGACGGGCAGGCGGCGCGAGAAGATGTTTCCGCGGGTGCGGAAGCCGACTTCGAACTCCTCGATCACGTTGCCGTCGCCGTCCTCATAGAGGATGTCGACCTCCTGGATCGTGTTGTCGCGATAAGAGCCGAACTGGTCGTTGTAGTTCTGCATGTCGTCGATCAGCTTGTCGAAGTTCTCGCGTGAGAACGAAATCGTGATCTTGTGGTAGTTGGCGTTGTCGAAGAGTGCTGCGTAAAGCGGGTCGACGTCGTCGGCGGGGTTCGTGGTGACGTCGCCCGAAGCGGTCGTGGACGGCGTCGCGGTGGTCGAGGCGGTCGCCGCGGTCGTGCGGGTCAGGCCGCACGCGGACAGGAAAAAGGCGGACAGGATCGCCGCCAAAAGGAGGATGCGGCGCATGTCAGCCTCCGAACCTGGCCATGTAGGCCTTGAAGTCGGCGGGCATTTCCAGGGAAAACTCGAGGTCCTTGCCGGTGATCGGATGCTTGAACGCGAGCCGATCGCTCTGCAGCATCAGCCGTTCGCCCGCCTTGTACTTCGGATTGTAGAGCGGGTCGCCGACGACGGCGTGCCCGAAATGGGCGAAATGGACGCGGATCTGGTGCGTCTTGCCGGTCTCGAGCTTGACGCGGATGAGGCTCTTGAGACCGAATTCCTTGACGACGACGAAATCGGTCACGGCGTCCTCGCCGTCCATCAGGACCTCGCGCTTGGTCGAGGCCTCGTCGGCCTTGCCGATCGGCAGGTCGATGGTACCTTCCTTGGCGTCGAGGATGCCTTCGATGATCGCCTGGTACTGGCGGTCGATCTTGACCTTGAGGTCCTCGGAGAGGAGGAACTTGACGAAGCGGTTCTTGGCGACGATCATCAGGCCGACGGTCTCCTTGTCGAGGCGGTTGACGAGATGGATCTTGGCATTGATGCCGTGCGTCGCGTAGTAGTGGCACAGGGCGTTCGTGAGCGTTCCGGTGGGATGCGACTTGGTGATCATCACCGGCATGCCGAAGGCCTTGTTGAGCACGAGCAGGTATTCGTCCTCGTAGACGATGTCGAGGGGGATGTCCTCCTTGATGACCTCGGGATCGATCTCCTCGTCCGGGATCGTGAGCCGGAGAGTATCGCCCTTCTTGACCGAGTCGTTCCAGGTCCGTTCCTCGGAGTTGACGACGATCAGCTGCTTGCCGTCCTTCAGCACGAGCTTGTGGGGAACGTTGTTTTCATGCATGAAGTCCTTGATCGTCTGCGGCTTCTTGATCTTGTATGCGAGTTCCATGGGACCACGACCTTTCCTATCTCATCTATTTTACCACAGAACGCCGCCAATGTTCCATCTATTCCTGCGCGCGCTTCTCCGAAACGAAGAAAAAACGCCCCCATGAGGAGGCGTTTCGGGGAAGGCGTCAGGCGAGATGCTCGGGATTGAGTCCCTCGAGTTCGGGGACGACGAAGCGACCGTCCTTGCGGATCAACCGGCCGTCGAACCAGACTTCGCCGCCGCCGTATTCCGGGGTCATGATCAGGACCAGATCCCAGTGGATCGCGGAATCGTTGCCGTTCGGGGCCTCGGCGTAGCATCGCCCCGGGGTGAAGTGGATCGAGCCGGCGATCTTCTCGTCGTAGAGCGTGTCGCCGACCGGCTTCTTCACGAGCGGATTGACGCCGATCGCGAATTCGCCGACGTAACGGGCGCCCTCGTCGGTGTCGAACACCGACTGGAGGAGTTCCTGTTCCTGGTCGGCGGTCGCCTTCACGATCCGGCCGTCCTGGAACGTGAGCGAGACGTTCGTGAACACGGCCCCGCGCTGCGCCGACGGCGCGTTGTAGGTGATCGTTCCGTTCACCGAATCGCGTACCGGCGCGGTGAAGATCTCGCCGTCGGGAATGTTGTATTCGCCGGCGCAGGGGATCGCCTTCATCCCCCTGATCGAGAACGAGAGGTCCGTCCCCTTCGCCACCAGGCGCACCCGGTCGGTCCGCTCCATCAGTTCCTTGAGCGGCTTGAACGCCTCGTTCATCCTCGAATAGTCGACGGTCGAGACGCCGATGATGTAGTCGTAGTAGGCTTCGAGCGACATCCGGTTCTTGTGGGCGCCGCCTTCGGTCGGATAGTTGAGGAGGACCCACTTCTTCGACAGCCGCTTGGCGGTGATCGGGTTCATCTTCTTCGCGACCGCGGTCTTGATCTCCTGCGGCACGTCCGCCTGGACGTAGTCGGAGTCCGCCGCGCGGATCGCGACGTAGCAGTCGACGTCGTCGAGCTTCCAGTCCATCCAGCGGTACTGGCGGTCGAGGCTCTTGTCGTTGGTGGCGAGCATCGTCTCGCGGGTGATCTCGTCGTCCGCGAGTTCGACGATCGGATTGCCGCCGTGCGCGCGGATCACGCGGCAGAGCTCGAGGACGAGCGGCTTGGCCTTGATCGTGGTCGCGATCATGACGTTTTCGCCCGGCTGCATGTTCACGGAATAGAGCACCAGCGTTTCGGCGAGTTTCTTCAGTCTCGGGTCTTTCAGCATGTCTTCTATTTCTCCTCTCTGATGGAACGGTACTTGGCGTACCAGCCGGCGATCACATCCGGCCGGAAGGGCGGGTTCTTCTTCCGAATCTCGTCCTGCAGGGCGGTGAACTCGGATTCGAGGATCGCGCAAAGGTCGGCGGAATACCCCATCTGCTGGGCATGCCGGCGGTATTCGTTCTGGTCGAGGACCTGGAACGTGCCGTCGGATGCGACCTTGACGTCGAGGTCGTAGTCGATGTACTTGATCGCCTCGGTGTCGACGAGCGCCGGAGACGACAGGTTGCAGTAATAGGAGATCGCTTCTTCCTTGATGATGCCGATGACGTTGTACCAGCGGTCCTTGTAGAAATGGGTGACCGACGGTTCCTTCGTGAACCAGAAGCGACCGTTCGCCTCGACGACCTTGGTGCGTTCGTTGGCGACGATCGCGACGGTCTCGTCGTCGTAGAGGACGGTGGCCTGGGACCATACCCGATGCAGGGATCGGTCATGCTTGTAGCTTTGGACGGCGATCGTCCTTCCGACGTTCAGGTACATGGGTTCACCTCGCTTGGATGGGTGGTGCAGGGCGCGGCCCCGCGATGCGGGAGCCGCGGAATGTCAGTCTCTGTCGAGCCAGTCGGCGCCCCGGAGGGTCGCCGGTTCGGTGGCGGAAAGTCCAGGATAGCCCTGCTGGCGCAAGGCCTCGTACAGCCCGACGCAGACGGCGTTCGCCAGATTGAGACTGCGGACGGCGTCGGTCATCGGCAGGCGCACGCAGGATTCCCTGCGAGCGCGCAGAAGTTCTTTCGGAAGCCCCGTCGACTCGCTGCCGAAGACGAGGTAGTACTCGGCGTCGGTCCTGCCGAAATCGAAGCGGTCGGGACCGTGCGCGCCGTACCTCGTGAAGAACGCATAGATGCCGGGATGACCTTCTTCGAAGGAATCGAAATCGGGCCAGACGTCGTATTCGACGCCGTCGACGCAATGCGCGCCGTAGCGCTTGATCGCCTTCTCATCGAGACGGAAGCCGAGCGGCGCGACGAAATGCAGACGCGCGGCCGTCGCGGCGCAGGTGCGCATCACGTTGCCCGCGTTCTGCGGGATCTCCGGGTGGAAGAGGACGACGTGCAGCATCAGTCGCCGACTTCCTCCTGCGGCGTCTCTTTCTTGATCTTCGCCATCACGTCCGGATCAAACCGGCGCGACCGGAGCATTTCGATCTCGTAGCGGTAGGGCGGGTAGCCGAGCGCCGGATCGGCGTCGGACGGGACATAGGGGGTCTCGAGGATCTTCGGGACGTTCTCGAAGGCGGGATGGTGGACGATGCGGTCGAGGGCCGCGAAGCCGATGTGGCCGAAGCCGATGTTGGCGTGGCGATCCTTGTGCGCGCCGCGCTCGTTCTTCGAGTCGTTCACGTGGACCACGAGGATCCGGTCGACGCCGACGATCCGGTCGTACTCGCGGAGGGTGGCATCGAAGTCGTCGATCACGTCGTAGCCGGCGTCGTGGGTGTGGCAGGTGTCGAAGCAGACGCCGACGCGCGGCGAAGGTCCGATCAGCGCGAGCATCAGACCGAGCTCGTCGAACGAGCGACCGACCTCGGTGCCTTTGCCAGCCATGCCTTCGAGGGCGATCGCGACATCCGTCGATGCGGTGTTGGCGAGAATCCTGCGGACCCCGTCGGCGACGCGTTCGATGCCGGCTTCGGCGCCTTCCTTCATGTGCGCCCCGGGATGCAGGACGATCGTCCGCGCGCCCATCGCCTGGGTGCGCAGAATCTCTTCCGTCAGGAAGCCCACCGCGAAGGCGCGCTTTTCCGGGTCGGGGTTGGCTAGGTTGACGATGTAGGGGGCGTGGACCACGATGCGCGCGGGGTCGATCCCGTGTTCGACCATCGCCGCGACGGCTTCGGGCACCATCATGTCGCGGACCGGCTTGCGGAACGTGTTCTGCGGGGCGCCGGTGTAGACCATGAAGACGTTCGCGCCGTAGGAGACGGCCTCTTTCACGCTCGCGAGATACTGTTCCTTCCCGCCGAGTCCGACGTGGGATCCGATCAAGAGCATGTCAACGTCCTTTCCGCCGGCGAAGCGTCTTCTTCGCGGCCTCGATGTCTTCGCGCATCTTCTTCTTGTATCCGGGCTTGACCTTCTCGGGGGTCTTCACGATCCGGCGGGCGGCCGTCTCGGCCTGACCCGGCTTGTATTCGCGGCGGGAGCGTTCGCGACGTGCCTTGGCTTCGACGAAAACGCCGTCCTTCATGTCCTTGTATTCGGCGGCGATTCCCTTCGCCTCGAGCTTGTCCATGTAGGAGTCGTCGGCGAACTCGTAGAGCGAGACGACGATCCCGTCCTTGTCCATCCGGCCGGTGCGGCCGGCGCGGTGAATGTAGAACTCGGGGTCCGAGGGCAGCTCGTAGTTGACGATGTGGGTGATGCCGGCGATGTCGATCCCGCGGCTGACGATGTCGGTCGCGACGACGTACTGGTACTTGAGGGCGCGGATCTCGGTAACGATCTGACGGCGCTTGCGCGCCTCGAGCCCGCCGTGGATCAGCGTCGCGTTCAGTTTCCGTTCGGAGAGCAGGCGGTAGACCTCGTCGGCCGATTCCTTGGTATTGCAGAAGACGAGGCAGAGGAACGGATTGATGCACGCGAGGATCTCCGGCAAGAGCGTCGCCCGCGGTTTCTCGCGGGTTCGCACGAACCAGTGCCGGATGTCGAGGGAAGCGAGTCCGGCGGACTTGACGTCGATGAATTCGGGGTTCTTCAGGTACTTCCTCAAGAATGGCTGGATCCTCTCAGGAATCGTCGCCGAGAAGACGAGCGTCTGGAGTTTTTCGCCCATCGCGCCGGCGACCTGGTCGACGTCTTCGAGAAATCCCTCGTCCAGCGTCATGTCGGCCTCGTCGACGACGAAGGTGCGGACGAGGTGGACATCGAGGAGCAGTTCCTTCTTCACGAGGTCGCGGAGCTTCCCGGGGGTGCCGACGACGATCTGCGGCTGGGCCTTGCCGAGCCGGGCGAGTTCCTCGGCGCGATCGGTGCCGCCGGTGAAGAGGCGGACGTCGATCGGCGACGGCGACTTGTCGGCGATCTGGCGGGCGAAGTCGTAGATCTGCCGGGCGAGTTCGCGCGTCGGCGCGGAGACGAGCGTCTGGACGGAATGCACGGCGGGATCGATCGCTTCGAAGATCGGGATCAGGTAGCTATGGGTCTTGCCGGTTCCGGTCGCGGACTGGACGACGAGGTCGCGTCCGGCCAGCGCCTTCGGGATGACTTCCTTCTGAACCGGGGTCAATTCCTTGAAACCGAGCTCCACGAGCGCGGCGTTGACGAATGCTTTGTAGGGAAACATGTCGGGCACCAATCTTTCCATATCATAAGATATCGTTTTTATTATATAATAAAGTCGACCCAATGTAAAACGGAAGGGAGATTCCGCGATGCGAGTACTGCCGATCACCCCCCGCGGCTACTGCCACGGCGTCGTCAACGCGATCGCCGAAGTGAACCGCTGTCTCGCCGATCCGACGATTCCGCGTCCGATCCACATCCTCGGAATGATCGTCCACAACCGCCATGTCGTCGAACGCTTCGCCGCCCAGGGCGTCGTCGCCCTCGTCGGCGGCGGGAAGACGCGGCTCGAACTGCTCGACGGCGTCACGGCCGGGACCGTGGTGGTGACCGCCCACGGCGTCGGCGAGGACGTCTACGCCAGAATCCGAGAAAAAGGACTCCATCTCGTCGACGCCACCTGCGGTGACGTCCGCCGCAACCACGCCGAGATCACGGAGCGCGTCGCGACCGGACATCGCGTGCTCTTCGTCGGAAAGGCAGGACATCCGGAGACCGAGGGGGTTCTCTCGATCAAGGGCGTCACGCTCGTGGAGTCCGCCGCCCAGGCGGCCGTCGTCCCGCTCGGCGACGGACCGGTCTTCATCGCCAGCCAGACGACCTTCTCGACGCGCGACATCGTCCCGATCGTCGACGCGATCCGCGACCGACGTCCCGACGCCGTCGTCGGCGACGAGATCTGCGACGCCACCCGTCTCCGCCAGGAGGCCGTCGCCGCCGTTAGGGGGCAGGCCGATCTGATCATCGTCGTCGGCGACCCCCATTCGAACAATACCCACAATCTTGTGCGCATCGGGCGCGAGGTCGCCTTGATCCCGACCGAACGCGTCGAGTCCGTCGACGGCATCGATCCGGCGTGGCTCGTCGGCGTCCGGACCGTCGCTGTGACTGCGGGCGCCTCGACGCCGACCGACGTCACCGCCGCCGTCATCGCCTTTCTGCGCCATTACGACGAATGCGGCGTTCCCGATCCGCGGTAGATTTTCGTCGATGACGGACGTTTTCCGCTTTTCTTTTCCCTCGCCATATTGTATAATGATTAAAGCAGTCCATTTTTACGAGGTGAACCCTATGGCAACGTCCAAGAAGCGTCCGAAACCGACCCCCGTCGAGGTCGAGATCAAGGCCTTCAACCCGACCAAGAGCAAGGTTGGGAAAATCATCATCCTCATTCTCGCGATCGGCTTCGTCGCCTCCATCTTCATCGCCGCCGTGATGTTGATGGTCGATTACTTCAGCAGCCTCTGAGCGAATGTCGAAAAAAGTTCCCGGGAAACGATCCCGGGAACTTTTTTTGTCGTGATGCGGCGCTTCCGTCAAGGACGGGTTCACGCGCTGAGGAGGAGTTCCTTCGCCGAGGCGACGCCCGCGGCGCTGTCCTTCGTCCCCGAAAGCATCTCCGCGATCGCGGCGACGCGTTCTTCGAATGCGAGTTCGCGCGCTTCCGCGACGGTACGTCCCTTCGTCTCGCGCTTGACGACGTGGATCTGGCGGTCGCCGGCGGCGACGACCTGGGGGACGTGGCTGATCGCGATCACCTGACAGGTGGCGGAAACGGCTTTGATCTTGCGCGCGATCCTCATCGCGACGAGTCCGGAGATGCCGGTGTCGATCTCGTCGAAGACGATCGCCGAGAGCCCCTGGCTCTTGACGAAGATGGTCTTGAACGCCAGCATGATGCGGCTCGTCTCGCCGCCCGAGACGGTCTTCGAAAGTGGCTTGGGCGGTTCGCCGGCGTTCGTCGAAATCAGGAAATCGAGGCGGTCTACCCCGTTCTCCGCGAAGGCGTCGGACGCTTCCGGGTCCGTCGGCGCGGCCCCGGAGAAGGAAATCTCGAAGATCGTACCGGGCATGCAGAGGTCGTCGAAAACGGTCTTCAGTTCGGTCTCCACGCGTTTCGCGATCTCGCGGCGGACACTCGACAGTTCGGCGGCACGGGCGCATGCGATGCGATGGACGGACTCCATCTCGAGCCGCGCCTTCCGAAGGTATTCGTCGTAGTTGTCGTGCCGATCGATCGCCGCGGCGATCTCCGCACGGTAGTCGATCAGTTCGGGAATCGTCTTCCGATACTTCCGTTCGAGATCCTCGATCGCCGAAAGGCGGGTCTCGACGGCCGCGAAGCGGTCGGCGTCGAAATCGAGTTCCCTGAGCGCCTTGTCGATCTCGTCCTTGACGTCGTCGAGTTCGAAATAGGCGTCGCGGACGCGTTCCCGGCGACGCGCAAAGGCTTCGCCGTAGGGGGAGAGGCGTTCGAGTTCGGCGGCGGCGTCGTAGATCGCGCCGAGCGCGCCGGTCTCGTCGAACAGCCGTTTCGATTCGCGAAGCGAGGCGTCGATCTTGTCGAAGTTGGCGAGCACGGCGCGTTCCTCCGAAAGCGTCCGCGGTTCGTCCGGATCGAGCCCGAACCGATCGAGCTCATGGAGCTGATGCCGATAGAGGTCGAGGCGGTCGGCGAGTTCCGACTTGGCTTTCAACAGCGCGCGGAAAGCGCCGAGACTGGCGCGATACGGTACAAGCGCCTCCTGATAGGCGAGTCGATAGCGGGCGGTCGAATCCGGCTTGAAGCCGTCGATCAGGTCGATGTAGTTGGCGGGATCGAAGAGCCGCTGGCTGTCGAACTGGGTGTGGACGTCGACGAGCCGCGAGGCGATCTCGCGCAGCTGCGACAGCGTGACGGTGACGTCGTTCACCCGGATCGGGTTGTTGCCCTTCAGGGTGATTTCGCGGCGGATCCGGATCCGTCCGTCGGGTCGGTCGATGCGCATCCGGTCGAGGACGGCTTCGAGACGGTCGCCGCCGCCGGTGAAGACCGCCTCGATCTCGGCCTTGTCGGCACCCGATCGGATCATCTCGGCGCTGGCGCGTTCGCCTGCCGCAAGCGACACGGCGTCGATCAGGAGGCTTTTACCGGCGCCGGTTTCGCCGGTGAGGACGGTCATCCCGTCGGTGAAGGTGAGGTCGATGCGGTCGATGATCGCGAAATTGCGGACGGAGAGTTTTTCGAGCAAGGACGGATTCCCCTTTCGCAGGCTACGGCCGATTCGGCGTGATCATGGACAGGATGCGCTCGCGGATCGACGCGTCGTCAAGGGAGAGCGATCGACGCAGGTCGTCGCTTCGGCCGTGCTCGACGAAGCGGTCGGGAATCCCGAGGATCGTGAAACGATCGATCGATTGCGATTCCGCGAGCGCGGCCCGGACCATCATGGTTCCGAGACCGCCGGTCTCGACGACGTCCTCGAGGACGAGGGTCGGCAGTCCAGAGGTGAAGATCTCGCGCACGGCGTCCAGGTCGAGCGGTTTCAGGAAGCGGGCGTCGTAGAGGTTGACGGAAAGGCCGTCGGCGGCGATCAGGGCGGCCATGCGGCGGACGTTGTCGCCGTAGCAGACCAGATTGACCGCGCCTCCCTCGGAGAGTTTGCGCCACGAAGGGACCAAGACCGGCGCGCCGGTCGTCGTCTTCGGACGTTCGACGGACGCGTTCGAATAGCGCACCGCGACCGGTCCGGTCGCGACGTCGAAGGCGTAGTCGAGGAGCAGGCGCATCTCGTCGGCGTCGGCCGGCTGCAGGATCGCGACGTTGGGCAGATGGCCGAGATAGGCCACGTCGAAGACGCCCTGATGCGTGTCGCCGTCCTCGCCGACCAGTCCGGCGCGGTCGATTCCGAAGACGACGTGGAGGTTCTGCCGGGCGACGTCGTGGTTAACCTGGTCGTAGGCCCGCTGGAGGAACGACGAGTAGATCGGCGCGAAGACGGGAATGCCGTTCTGCGCGAGGGCGGCAGAAAAGCAGGCCGCGAACGATTCGCAGATGCCGACGTCGATCAGCTTGCCGGGGTGGCGTTCCTGGAATTCGAAGAGGTCGGAACCGGCCACCATCGCCGGCACGACGACGCGGAAGTCGTCGCCGGCGTCGGCGCGGTCGAGCAGCCAGCCGCTTACAATACTACTCCAGGAGCGGAGGTTTTCCGCTTTTTTCGATTTCGGAAGGCCGGTGTAGGGGTCGAACGGACGGACGCCATGCCACAGGCCGAGGCGATCTTCCTCCGCCGGCCGGTAGCCCCTGCCCTTCTTCGTGACGACGTGCAGAACGCACGCCGTGTTCAACCGCTTCACCATTTCGAGATGGCGGACCAGGCTCTTCAGGTCGTGGCCGTCGATCGGGCCGAAATACTTGAAGCCGAGGTCGTCGAAGATCGTCGTGTTCGACGCCAGCTGACGGAGCATCATCCCGAAGCGTTCCTTCCAGACGTGGAGGAAGCGCGGGAGCCTGCGGCTCTTGCGCACCGCGGTACGGTAGGAGCGCGAGGAACGCATGCTCGTGAGCAGTTTCGCGAAGGTGCCGACGTTCTTCGAGATCGACATCGCGTTGTCGTTCAGGACAATGATCGGGGCGAGGTCGTGGCGCTGGCCGAGGAAGTTGAGCGCCTCGAACGACAGCCCGCTGTTGAGCGAACCGTCGCCGACGAGGGCGACCGTCTTCCAGGTCTCCCCCCGGGAGACGCGCGCGGTCTCGAAGCCCGCGGCGGCCGCGAGCGCGGTCGAGGAGTGTCCGGCTTCCCAGACGTCGTGGATCGATTCGGAACGCTTGAGGAATCCCGACAGCCCGCCGAAACGCCGGAGCGTCGGGAACTGCGGCGCCCGGCCGGTCAGGATCTTGTGGACGTAGGCCTGGTGGCCGACGTCGAAGATGAGCTTGTCCTTCGGCGAGTCGAAGACGCGGTGGAGGGCGATGGTGAGTTCGACGACGCCGAGGTTCGAGGAAAGGTGTCCGCCCGTCTCGGCGACGTTCTCGATCAGAAAAACGCGAATGGCGGATGCCAGTTCGCGCAGTTCTCCGATGCTCGCCGTCTTCAGGAAGGCGGGATCCTTGATCCCCCGTACGTCGATCATGCGCTACTCCTGCTTCGGGAAATCGGTGAGGCCGGTGTCGGCGGCCGATTGGACGACGACCGTCTCGGCCACCTTGAGGAGGTCGTGGCAGCGTTTCGCGAGCGCCAGGCCTTCCTGGTACTTCGCCACCGACTGGTCCAGGGGCAGGTCGCCCTGTTCAAGTTCGCGGACGAGGGTCTCGAGCCGCTTCAAGGCTTCTTCGAAGGTGAGTTCCCGGTTCTGTTCCATCATTGGTCTCCTTTTCTGACCGCGATCACGCGGCAGTCGGCGCCGCCGTCCGCGAGGCGGACGTCGACGAGGTCGTTCGCACGAAGCGACGCGGCCGAGCGGACGATCGAACCGTCCTTGCGAAGGACGGCGTAACCCTTCGCCATGATCGCGAGCGGGTTGACGAGTTCCAGCCGTTCCGCGGCGCGACCGTAGGCGTAGCCGGCTGTGGCGAGAAACGCTTCGGCGCGCGACCGCATCCGTTCCGTCGCCTGTTCGAGGCGGTTCTTCTTCTCGAGCAGGAGCCGGTCGGGACGGGTCAGGTCGAGCCGGTCGGCGAGATGCGATAGGCGGAGGGCGGGTTTTTCAAGAAGGCGTTCGGGAGCGCGGAAGACGAAGGATCCGGTGACAGCCTCGAAACGATCGCGGACGGTGGCGAATGCCCGGTTTTCGGCGAAATCGAGCTTGCGGCGCAGCACGGCGAGCCGCTCGAGAGTCTCGCGGCGGTCGGGAACGACCAGTTCGGCGGCGCCGGAAGGCGTCGGGGCGCGCAGATCGGCGACGAAGTCGGCGATCGTGAAGTCGGTCTCGTGGCCGACCCCCGAGACGACCGGCAGGCGCGAGCGGTGGATCGCGCGGGCGACGACCTCTTCGTTGAAGGGCCAGAGGTCTTCGATCGAGCCGCCGCCGCGGCCGACGATGAGGACGTCGACCAGGCTTTCGACGTTGGCGCGGTCGATCGCCGCGACGATCGAATCCTTGGCGTCGTTTCCCTGCACGGAGGCGGGGTAGACGACGATGCGGGCGGCCGGCCAGCGTCTTCCGATGATGTGGATGACGTCGCGGACGGCGGCTCCGGTCGGCGAGGTGACGACGCCGACGGCCTTCGGATAGCCTGGTAGGGGGCGCTTGCGCTCGGGACGGAAGAGACCTTCGGCCTCGAGTTTCTGCTTGAGTCGTTCGAACTCAAGCCAGAGATCGCCCTTGCCGACATCGGTCATGCGCCGCACGTAGAACTGGTACTGCCCGTAAGGGACGTAGATCTCGACGGAGCCCTCGACCAGCACCTGGTCGCCGTCCTTGGGACGGAATCGGAGCGAGGATGCGGCGCCGGCGAACATCACGGCCGGGATCTGCGACTTCTCGTCCTTGAGCGAGAAGTACAGATGGCCGGAGGAATTGCGTTTGAAATTGGAAATCTCCGCCTTGAGGAGCAGGTCGCCGAGCTGCCGGTCGGCGTCGAACTTCGCCTTCAGGTAGCCGTTGAGCGCGGAGACCGTGATCGGGGTTCGCTCCATCGGATCACCTCATTTGCGGATCTTGTTCTTGATGGTATCGAGCAGCTTGTTGTTGAAGGCCTTCTGCTTGTTGTCGTCGAGGTTCGTGTATTTCTTGGTGAGTTCGATCGCCTGGTCGATGATCACTTCGTGGAACTCGTCGGTATACGCCAGTTCGTAGACGGCGTAGCGGAGGATCGCCAGGTCGACCTTGTTGAGCCGGTCGATGGTCCAGTCGACGAGGTTCTCGGAGATGATCCGGTCGATCTCGGGAAGTTTCGCGAGGACCGCGCGGAACGTCGCGAGGAGTTCGTCGGGATGATCGGCTTCGCCGTATCCGCCTTCCATGCTCTTCGTATAGAGTAGCGTGACGATCGTTTCGCGTTCCTTGGTCCTGCTCATGGGTTTCACCTTGTCTGTGACGTCATTCCTATTGTATCACGCGCGACCACGGATGGAAAGCCAAAACGTCCGTGCGCGTCACTCGCCGGTCTTCGCCCGTTCGAGGATCAGAAGCAGGTCCTCGGCGTGCGGTTGATCGACGAATCGGTAGATGCGCCGGTCGGCTCCCGTCGGGGCGGGATCGAACCTCGGGTCGTCGTACACGTTGTCGTCGGTCATCGCATCGAAGATTTCGAGAAACGGCGGTGTATAGCCGATGTATTCGGCGTTCGCGAGGACGCGGTCGTATTGCATCATGTAGTCGATGAACGCATAGGCGAGATCGAGATCCTCGGCCCGGGTCGGGATGCAGATCGCGTCCATCCAGACGTTCGTCGTCGCCGGCACGTAGAGGTCGAAGGTCACGTCGTTTCCGGAATCGATCGCGAGTTCGCGGGCATAGAAGTAGTCGCCGGAGTAAACGAGCGCCAGATCGAGCGTTCCCGTCGACACCAGCGCCTGAAGCGAATCCTCCCCCCAGGCGGTGAATCGGGCGTCCTTGAGCGCGTCCTCCGCCATCGCGAGTTCCTCCTCGTCGACCGTGTTCACGTCGAAACCGTAGTACAAAAGCGCCGCGGCGACGGCATCGCGCGCCGAATCGTACATGCCGACGTCGTAGGTGTCGCCGGCGGTGAAGAGGGCACCCCATTCCGCCTCCTCGACGAAGGCGGACAGGCCGGGGACAGTCGCGTCGTAGAGGATGCCGAGCGTCCCCCATGCATACGGGATCGCGTAGTCGAACCAGGATTCCCCTCCGTAGAGCGAATCGATCCCGGGCATCACCGTGAGCATGCCGAGGTTCGGAAGGGCCGTCGCGTCGATCGGCCGCAGCATTCCGAGCTGGACGAGCCGTCCGATCATGTAGTCGGACGGGATGACGAGGTCGTAATGCGCCGCTTCCGACCGGAGCAGTTCGACCATCTCCTCGTTGGAACCGACCTCGCGGTAGACGACTTCGCAGTCGAAGTCGCGTTCGAAGGCCGAGACCAAAGAGCGGTCCATGTAGTCGGGGAAGTTGAGGATGTGGAGCTTCGGTCTCGCCGCGCAGGCGGCCGTGGCGAGGATCCCCGCCGCAACGAGGAGGATGAGCAGGATTCTTTTCACGGACGATGCTCCCTTCCCCCGGACGGCGGGAAAAATGAAAGTCGCGTCCCGACCGCGGCTCCGCGCCCGAGCGGAGAGCCGCGCCCCGAGGCGCAACTTCATTATAGTGGAATGGCGCGATTTGTCAAGCGCGCGGGGCGAGGAAGCGGACGAAGGCCGCCGCTTCGTAGGGCTCAAGGACGATCCTTCCGTCTCCGATCGCGGGCGGCTGTTCGCCGTTGTGCACGACGGGCGTCCACCCGTCTGCGGTCACGCCCGGCAGGTCGACGGCGAGCGAAGCGTCGGTGAAGTTGCAGAGAACGAGGCGGGAGGACGTCGCGCCTTCGTTCAGGTAGCAGTAGGAACCGGTCCCGTCGATGTCGAAGAAGCGGATCCTGCCGCCCATGATGTCGGGATCGGCGGCGCGCATGTTCAGGATCGTGCGATAGAGCGAGAGGATCGAGTCGGGATCGGAGTCCTGGTCGCGGACGTTGATCTCGGGATAGTTCGGATTCGTGCGGATCCAGGGCGTGCCGGTCGTGAAGCCGCCGTTCTCGCCGTCGTTCCACTGCATCGGGGTGCGGGCGTTGTCGCGGCACCGCGCCTTGATGATCGCGAGCGCCTCGTCGGGGGAATACCCCTTGTCGCGCATGTTCTGGTACTCGGTGAAAACCTCGACGTCGCGGAACTCCTCGAGTTTGTCGTAGCGGACGTTGGTCATGCCGATCTCCTCGCCCTGGTAGACGATCGCGGTCCCGGGCATGAAGTAGAGCGCGATCGCGAGCATCTTCGCGCTCCTGACGCGGTATTCGCCGTCGTTCCCGTAATGGCTGAGGACGCGCGGCTGGTCGTGGTTGTGCCAGTAGATGACGTTCCAACCCTTGCCGTCGAGCATCCGGTACCAGTTCATGAAGGATCGCTTGATGTTCGCGACGTCGAGCTTCCCCTGCGCCCACTTGCCCATCAGGCGCGGATGGCGGTTGTCGATGTCGGCCCAGCAGTGCCCGAACTGGATCAGCATGTTGAACTCGTTTGACCCGTAGCCGCAGTACATGAGGGCTTCTTCCTTCGAGGCTCCCCCCGACTCGCCGACGGTCAGGACGTCGCGCGGGACGAAGATCTCCTCGCCGAGTTCGCGGAGGTACTCGTGGTGCTTCGGGATCGAGGAGAAATTCTCGTAACCGGGGAAGCCGTCGGGGAAGTCCCAGTTCTTCTCGAGATGGTTCGAGGCGTCGACGCGGAAGCCGTCGAGGCCGAGGTCGAGCCACCAGCGGATCATCTTCTTCATGTCCTCGCGCATCTCCCGGTTGCGCCAGTTGAGGTCGGGCATCTTCTTCGAGAAGATGTGCAGGTAGTATTCGTCGGTCGCCTCGTTATAGTCCCATGCGGGGGACCCGAACCAGCCGATCCAGCGCGTCGGCCGCATCCGGCGGCCGGCGTCGTCGCGTTTCGGCTTCCGCCAGATGTAGTAGTCGTGATACTTCGCATGGTCCGGATGCGAGGGGTCGCGCGCCGCCTGGAACCAGACATGCTCGTCCGAGGTGTGGTTCAGGACGAGATCGGCGATCACCTTGATGTCGCGGGCGTGGGCTTCGGCCAGAAGCGCCCGGAAGTCGTCAAGCGTCCCGTAGTCGGGCGAGACCGCGTAGTAGTCGCGGACGTCGTAGCCGTTGTCGTCCATCGGCGAATCGTAGTGCGGCGAGATCCAGAGGACGCCGATCCCCAGGTCCTTGAGGTAGGGGAGCTTGGCGACGACGCCCCGAAGGTCGCCCTTGCCGTCGCCGTCGGTATCGAAGAAACTGCGGAGATAGATCTGATAGATGTTGCGCTGTTCCCACCATTTGCGTTCCATGAGGGTCCTCCCGTTGAAGCCAAGCCCATTATACACCGCGCGTCCGCGATTGAAAAGCGCGCCGTCCCCGCAACCGTTTTCCGAACGGGCGGGAGCGGCGCGCGGCGCTCAGAGCGACGCGGTCAGTTCCTCGATCGTGTCGAAAATCGGTAGGACGCCGCCTTCGACGAAGGCGATCCGCGCGTTGCGGACGGCGCCGACGAGGGCTTCGTCGTCGACTGGTGCGGCGACCAGGGTCGCCTTGGTGCTCTGCGCGTACGCTTCCCAAAGGGAGAACGATGGCCGGTCGAGGAGAACCGGATCGATCCAGACGTCGTCCCACTCGATGGTTCCCGAGACCTCCCATGGCGCGACGCGGTCGCGCCGGCCGTCGAAGCCGAAGGCGATGCCCGCCTCCGCGAGCGCTTCGATCGCGTCCGCCGCCGCCGGGATCGCGACGTCGCCGTCGGGGATCACGACGAATTGAAGACGGGCGAGGGGGACCTTCCTCTTCTTCGCGGCCCGCAGGATCTCTTCGACGAAACCCGGGGAGACGAGCGTTGCGGGATAGACGGGAAGGGCGAACCGGATCGGGATCGGCCGGATCCGGAAGAGCGCGTCCATGTCCTTCAGGACGACGGACAGCATCGCCCGGGTCACTTCCCGGGCGATGCCGAAGCGCCGGACCGACATGCGGAGGAGTTCGGCGTCGCCGATCACCGGATCGGGATGGAGCGAGACACGATAGAGTTCGACCTTCTTCGTGAAGACGTTGCCGACCTGGGCGTAGCGCGGTCTGATCGCATCGGTCTCGATCAGGTGGTGAAGATGCGCCGCGACGGCTTCCGTCCGGTTCTCCCAGACGATCAGGTCGCGGTCATAGTGGCGATGGGGTGCCCCCGCAGTCGCGGCCGCGCAGGCGAGCCGGGCCTTCGCGATCGATTCGGCGACCGTGCGGTTGCGCAGGAGGTTCACGAAACCGGCGCGGACGCCGGGGGTCGCGATGCGCGGGATGGCGTCGGCGATGTCGCGTTCGGTGCCGTCGACGGTCGCTCCCGCGATACGGTCGAGGATGCGCTTGTCGATCGTGTCGTAATGGGCGAGGAAGGATCCGTCTTCGCCCTGATAGAGACCGAGGAGATGGGTTCCGGCACCGGCGCGGACATGGCGGATCAGCCGCGCGGCCGCATCGTTCCAGTCGTCATAGGTCGTGTCGTCGAGACAGGACGCGGTCCATCGTGCGAGCGCCGTCTGGGTCTCGGTGCGCTTGATCGCGGCGTCGAGCGCATGCATCGTCCCCAGACCGAAACAATAGGAGTCGGAAGCCTTGCGGAGCGCGTCGGCGGCGCGTTCCTCGTCCTCGCGGACGTCGGTGGCGAGGAAGTGGACGGCCTGTCCGTCGGTCCAGACGACAGCCTTCCAGAGCATCTTCCGACCGGAAAAGCCGGTCACCGGAAAGACGAGGGTCTTCTTCCCGACGAAATCGTCGACGTAGAGCTTCCGTTCCCCCATTCTTGTCTGGAACTCCTCGAACGGGATGAAGCCGCGGTCGGTCTCGAGCAGCGACCTGGCGCGGTCGTCGACGAGAAAGAGGTATCCGGACTCGATCCGGAAGACGCCCGTGCCGGCGGCAGAGAAGGCATGGTCGGCGGCCATGATCCGGACGGCGTCCTGTTCCCGCAGACGGGCGGTGTCGAACTTGCCCTCAAGGACAAGGCGGGCGGTGACGAGAAGTTTCGAGACGAAGTCGAAATGGCGTTCGCGGTCGAGGTAGGCGACGATGAAGCCGGCCGTCGATCCGACTGCGCGGACCTTGAGCGCGACCACCTGGCGGATCGGACCGTCCTTGAGTGGGCGGTTGTCGACATGGTCGACGAGGTCGCCGAAATCCACGCCCATGAGCAGCAGGTAGTCCCGGTCGGCGTCGATCGCGGCACCGATCGCGGTGCCCGCCAGGTCGGTTGCGGCCATGTTCTTGTCGAGCAGGAGTCCCTTCGAGAAGGTTTCGACGAGCACGCCTTCCGCAGTCGGGGCGACGAACAGGAGCCGCGGCACCTCGGCGACCTTGACGAGGGCGCGGAAGCATTCGAGGACGACGTCGCGGCGCTCGCGGTCGGCGGGAATCCGGTTGGCCGCCTCGAGCAGGGCGCGGACGCCGTCGAAGCTGTCGATGATTTCGGGTTCCTTCTCCATCAGGGCGAGGATTCTTTCCTTGATCTGCGCGGCCTCGTCGTAGCGGCGGAGCGCCTCCGCCACGCGAAGACCCGCCTCGTAGAGTTCGAGGCGGTAGTTCTTCGAGACGTTCGTCGCGGCCTTCTTCTCGTACGCCTTGTAGAAACGCCACGCCTCTTCGAAGTTGCCGAGGCGGGCGTTGATCGTGATGTAGCGGTCGAGATAGCGCGTCTTGGTCTTCGATCGCAGGAAGAAGTCCTGGTACGCCTTGAGCGCGTTCAGGATCCGGCCGTCGGCGAAGAGGATGTCGGATTCGACGAGATAGAACATCTCGTTCTTCTTCGCCTTGTCGAAGACGAGGGCGTGGTCGTAGGCGTTCCTGGCGGCCGTGAGATCCTGGGTCTTCAGGTACAGCATCGCCAATTTCAGGTATTTCGATGCGAGGTTCGGCGCCGAGATGTTGTCGGGCACCTGGACGAGGGCGGCGATCGCGAGGTCATACTTCTTCAGCCCCTCGTAGCAGACCGAGAGGTAGAACTGCTGCATCATCGTCTGCGACGGGACGCCCGTGGCGAAGCGCGCGCGATACTGCAGGACCTGCTCGAGCTGGACGAAATCCTCCGTCTTGAGGAGAAGCTGGACGAGACGGTCGACGATCGCGATGATCGTCTTGTGGTCTTCGAAGGCGTTGTCGCGGAGAACGGCCGAAAGCATCGCGACCGCTTCGTCGGTCGCCTGCATCGTGAGATAGGTGTCCGTCAGGAGGTGGGTCGCCTTGAGGAAGGCCTCGGCGTCGCCGGCCTTGACGGTCTCGTCCTGCAGGGCGAGCAGCTTGTCGGCGAGTTCGGCGTTCTTCGGGAACGCCTGGTATTCCTTGAGCGTGACATCGAAATCCATCGGCTCACCTCCGGAAGGAATCTTGCTTGCGTTTGGATAGGGTGCGGACCGCCCGGTCGTCGTCGAGGTCGCGGATCGCGGCCGTCAGGGTCGTCTCGGTCACGACGACGACGGCGTAGGTCGCTCCCGCGCCCGACCGCGGTCGCGCCGCGGATCCGGGATTGAGGAAGACGACGCCGTCCCGGTCCTCGAGGAAGGGGGCGTGCGTGTGGCCGAAGCAGACGAGGTCGCATGCCTCCGCCCGGGTGCGTTCGGCGAGCCAGTACAGCCCGCTCTTCACGCCATAGCGGTGACCGTGGCAGAGAAACGTCTTCCATCCCTCGAAGACGGTCGTGAGTTCTTCGGGGAAATCCGGTTCGAACGGATAGTTGCCCCTGACGCCGTAGATCCCGAGGGCGGAAAGTTCGTCCTCGCGCATCTCCGAATCGCCGAGCGAGACGATCCGGTCGGCGTCGCGATGGAGAGACACGATGCGTTCAACCGACTGCCGGTCGCGATGGTTGTCGGAGAACAGGACGATCTTCATCGCGTCCACCAGTCCCGATCCGCCATCATCGCCATGAACGCGCGGCCGCGATGGCTGATCTCGTTCTTGACCCCGGGTTCCATCTCGGCGACCGTGCACCCCGATTCCGGGACGAGGAAGAGCGGGTCGTAGCCGAAGCCGCCGGAGCCGCGCGGAGCGGTCGCGATCCTTCCTTCGAGCGCGCCGACGTAGAGACGGCTCTGTCCGTCCGGCCGGATCACCGCGATCGTGCAGACGAAGCGGGCGCGGCGGTCGGCGACGCCCGCAAGCGCCGCCAGCAGCTTCGCGTTGTTGGCCGCGGCGGTGCCTTCGGCGGAATAGCGCTGGGAGCGCACCCCGGGAGCGCCGCCGAGGGCGACGACCTCGAGCCCCGAGTCGTCGGCGACGCACAGGCCGCCGAACGCGGCGAAGCAGGCCGACGCCTTGAGGAGCGCGTTATCGGCGAAGGTCGATCCGGTCTCCTCGACGTCGGGCAGTTCGGGATGGTCGAGGAGCGAGCCGACGGACAGACCGTAGGGTGCGAACAGTTCCCCGTATTCGACGACCTTTCCGCGATTGCGCGTCGCGACGACGACCTTGCACATGGGCGCATCCCCCTTCTTCGGCATCCGATTCCATGATTAGTATACCATGAGGACGGCGACGTTTTCACCGAAACCGACAAAAAAAGACCGTTTCCGGTCTTCATTTGTTCAGCCACTGGATGAATTTCTCGATGTTTGCGTTCGATCCGACGAGGAGGACCTCGTCATTGGTCTCAAACGGCGTCGTCGAGCTCGGAATCATGATCTTGTCGTTGCGACGGACGGCGACGATGTTGACGCCGAAGCGCGAACGGATCTCGAGTTCGAGGAGATGCTTGCCGAGGATCTTCCGGGCGGCGGTGACGGTGACGAAACTGTACTGCTGGTCGAGTTCGATGAATTCGAGGAAGTTGCCCGAGACCAGGATCTTCGCGATCCTGCGACCGGTGGACTGCTCCGGCCAGATGAGGTGGTCCTGGTCGACGCCGAGTTTCTCGACGACGCGCGCGTGGTACTCGCTCTGCACCTTGACGTAGACGTCCTTGATGCCGAGGTCCTTCAGAATCAGCGTCGTCATGATCGAGTTGTCGACGTTGATGCCGGTCGCGACGACGACCGTGTCGTAGTTGGCGATGCCGACCTCGCGGAGGGCGTCGACGTCGGTCGAGTCGAGACAGACGGCATTGGTCACGATTTTGGCGACCTTGTCGATCTTGTCGATGTTGCGGTCGATGACGAGCACGTCGGCGCCGAGGTTGGAGAGTTCTTCGATGAGCGCGAGGCCGAAGCGCCCGACGCCGATGACGGCAAAAGTCTTTTTGGTCATATGGGATCACCCGTTTCCGTTCTGTCATCATTATACCCTTTTTACGCGGAAAGTCAAATCCGGAACGCGCAACCGCGAATTTTCCTTTCATGAAGCGCGCGCATGCGGTATAATGATGGGTGAAAGCCACGAAGCGGAGGACCACCATGCCCAACCCCTACGAAGACCTGTTCAAGAACGCCCGGACGCCGGCGCCCGCCGCATCCGAACCCGCCCTGCCGGGCTCTCCCGAACCCGCTCCGGTCGATTCCTCCGATCCGCTCGACGACCTGTTCAAGACGCGTCGAACCAACCTCATGCTGATCGTCGTCTACGTGCTCGGGCTCGTCCTGGTCAACGTGGCGATGTACGGCATCTTCATGGCCCGCTATCCCGAGATCGAGTCGATCACGGCGAACATCGTCGAGATCGGCATCACCTCGTCCCATGTCGAAAGCGATCTCTACGAAGGCTTCCCGTATGCCGTCACGATCGTCGGCCGCTACGAGAATCGGAATTCCTTTTCCCTCGGCAGCATCTACGTCGACTATACGTTCCTCGACCGCGAAGGGAAAATCCTCGGGAAATCGTCCTACAGCGAGGACGAGGTCGAGAGCGGCGGAGGGCTCGTGGTCGTCGACACGCTCTACTTCGAGACCGAGGTCGCCTCGGTCGTCCGCGAATACGGATTCGACATGTCCTCGACCTTCTATCTCGTCGTGAACGCGATCCACGGCTTCGCCATCGCGGTCGCCTTCCTCCTGATCGACCGCCTCCACCTGGCCGACCGCTGGCGTCGCTTCCGGAAGAGCTGGAAGTCGATGGTGGGCCATATCGTGATGGGGGAGGTCCAGGTCTACCTCGTCCTGATCCTGTCGACCCTCGCGATGGATTGGCTCGGGATCTCGAGCGGATCCGAGAACGAATCGGCGATCGCCTCGATGTTCAAGCCCGACGCCCTCGTGCTCGTCGCCCTGTTCCTCACCCTCTGCGTCTTCACCCCGATCATCGAGGAGACGATCTTCCGCAAGGTTTTCTTCGGACTGTTCCCGAAGCGATTCGGTCCGGTCGTCCCGATCGTCGCCTCCGGTCTCGTCTTCGGACTGATGCACGTCGTCGCCGCCGGCGACTACCTGCAGTCGATCCCCTACGTCATGATGGGATTCGTCTTCGGCTACGTCTACTGGATCTCCGGAAAGAACGTCTACGTCACGATCGGGGTCCATTTCCTGAACAACCTCGTTTCCTTCCTGATCTACGTCGCGGCGATCTACGGCGCGTTCTGATCCGATTCCATGAAAAAAGTCGACCTTGCCGGTCGACTTTTTGATTGATTCAGCGAACCTGTTCCTTGAGAACCTTGCCGGACTTGAAGGTCGGCGCTTTCAGACGGGGGATGTCGATGATCTTGCCGGTGCGGGGATCGTGTCCGGCGCGGGCCTTGCGTTCCTTGACTTCGAAGGTTCCGAAGCCGGTGAGAATCACCTTTTCACCCTTGACGAGAGCTTCCTGGATGGCCAGGACCGTCGAGTTCAGGGCCTGTTCCGCGTCCTTCTTGGTCAGATCGGACAATTCGGCGATGCGTGCGACTAATTCGGATTTGTTCATGAATTCGATTCCTCCTTCGTATCTTTGGTTTCATTATAGATTCGGTGTGCGCAAATTGCAAGCCATTCGCAGATATTTTCTCCAAATTCCGCCCAAATTCGCCTATTCGCGTCGACGCAGGATCAATTTGATCGGGGTTCCCTCAAAATCGAACGCTTCACGGATTCGGTTTTCCAAATATCGGCGGTAACTGAAATGGAGCGCTTCCGTGTCGTTCACGAAGAGGACGAAGGTGGGGCACTTGACCGCGACCTGGGTGGCGTAGTAGACGCGCAGCTTGACCTGGTTGTGTTCATGCGGCGGGAACATCGCCATCGCGTCGGAGACGACCTCGTTCATCACCGATGTCGAGACGCGGCGGGCGAAGTTCTCGGCGACGCGACGGATCGCGGGGAAGAGGAGATGGACGCGGGTCTTCTTCTTCGCGGACAGGAAGACGATCGGAATGTACGACAGGAACTGGAATTCGGTGCGCATGACCTTGGTCCATTCCTCCATCGTGCGGTCGTCCTTCTCGACGGCGTCCCACTTGTTCACGACGAGGATCATCGCCTTCCCGCTGTCGAGCGCGAAGCCGGCGACGTGCTTGTCCTGTTCCTGGATGCCGACGACGGCGTCGATCACGACGAGCGCGATGTCGGAACGTTCGATCGCCTGCATCGCCCGAAGGGCGCTGTACTTCTCGACCGATTCGAAGATCTTCCCGCGCTTGCGCAGGCCGGCCGTGTCGATGACGACGTACTTCTCGCCGTCCTTGACGAACTCGGTGTCGATCGAATCGGTGGTCGTGCCCTCGATCGGCGAGACGATCACCCGATCCGATCCGAGGATCGCGTTCACGAGCGAGGATTTCCCGACGTTGGGGCGACCGATCACGCAGATCTTCGTCGTATCCTCGGAATACGGTTCCTCGATCGTCTCCGGGAAGCGTTCGACGACCTTGTCGAGCAGATCGCCGACGCCGATGCCGTGCGCCGAGGAGACGGCGACGACGTCGTCCGCCCCGAGTTCGAAGAAATCGTAGGTCTCTTCCAGCAGGCGGCGGTCGTCGACCTTGTTCACGGCGACCACGACCGGCTTCTTCGAGCCGTTCAGGATCTTCATCACGACATAGTCGTCGGGATGGACCCCGTTCTGGACGTCGGTCACGAAGACGACGACGTCGGCCTCTTCGATCGCGATCTCGGCCTGGGCCTTGATTTCAGCCAAAAAGGGCGCATCGCTGATTTCGATGCCCCCCGTGTCGATGATGTTGAAGCGATGGGTCAGCCACGTCGCCTTCGCATAGATGCGATCGCGCGTGACGCCCGGCGTATCGTCGGTGATGGAGATCCTGTCGCCCACGATGCGGTTGAAAAGCGTCGATTTGCCGACGTTCGGTCGGCCGACGATCGCCACTGTTGGCAGCATGCAGATCACCCTTTTTGGAAAACCCGGAAACGGATTCTACTTCTTGAACTTGGCGAACAGGTCGGCGAGCGACTGGTTGCCGGAGACGTTTTCGTTCAGATGCGCTTCGAATTCCTTGCGGTCCGATTTGTAGACGGCCTTCTTGAGGGAGACCGTGAACTTCCATTCCTTCGGGAAGAACTGGAGCACTTCGAGGTTGAGGACGTCGCCGACCTTGACGACGTTCTCGACGCGCTCGACGCGCTCTTCGGCGAGTTCGCTGATCGGCAGGAAGGCTTCGATGCCCTGGACTTCGACGAGCGCGCCCTTCTCCTGGATCGCCTTCACGGTGCCGGAGACGAGATCGCCCTGGCGGACCTTGACGTCCGACCACGGGTTGTACTCGAGATGCTTGCGGGAGAGCGAGAACTGACGCTTCTCAAGGTCGATGTTGGTGATCTGGAGCTCGATCTTGTCGCCTTCCTTGACTTCGCCGGCGAGATTCTTCGAGGGATTCCAGCTGTAGTCGAAGCGGGAGAGGAAACCGCGCATCTCCTTCTCGATCTCGACGAGCATGCCGAACTGCATCTTCTTGAAGATGGTGCCTTCGACCTTCTCGCCGACATGGTGGTTCTTCACGAACGAGGTCCACGGATCGTCGGTGAGTGCCTTGAGCGAGAGCGAGATCTTGCGGCCGGCGAGCTTGATGACCTTCGCCTGGACGACGTCGCCGACCTTGACGGCGTCTTCCGTCTTGGCGGTGCGGTAGTGGGAGAGTTCGCTGATATGGCAGAGGCCTTCGGTGAAGGCGCCGATCTTGATGAAGGCGCCGAAATCGACGATGCGCTCGACGGTGCCGGTGACGACGTCGCCGACCTGGAGCTTGGCGATCTCTTCCTTCTCCTTGGCCTTCAGGAGGCCGTACTGCACCTGCTTGCGCGAGCCGATGAACTTGTCGCGGCCGCGTTCATTGCGGATCTCGATGATCTTGACGATCTCGTTCGTGCCGACGAGGCCCTGTTTGATCTCCGCGAGTCCTTCCGGACCGACGTTCTTGATCTCGACGAGCGAGTCCGGAACGAAGATCTCGATGCCGAAGTAGTTGCAGAGGAGGCCGCCCTTGACGGCTTCGCGGACCTTGACCTCGACGTCGGCGTCGACGACGAGTTCCGCCTTGTGGGCTTCGCGCTGCGCGATCTTCTCCTGCGAGGCGACCTTCTTCTCGACGTCCAGACGGGACAGGAGGAGGATGTTGGAGTCGTCGCCGAAGCTGATCTTCGTGACCTTGACCTCGATCTCGTCGCCGACCTTGACGATCTCACCGCAGTCCTTGATCGGCTTGGTGGTCAGGTGATCTCTATAGATGGTCCCTTCGAACGCGAAACCGACGTCGACGAGGACGGTATTGGGCTCCACTTTCAGAATCTTTCCGACGACGACGTCGCCGACGTGCAGTTCCTTGATGTCCATGGTCATTTGCTTGTTGTCATCCATTGTGGTTCTCTCCTTTTTTATCTCCCGAAGTGATTCTCGTGAACATGTCGTAGATGCGGTCGGCGACGGCGTTGATGTCGAGGTTCGACGTGTCGAGGAAGACCGCGTCCTCCGCCTGCCGAAGCGGGTTGTAGGCCCTGGAGGAATCGATCCGGTCGCGGCGCTCGATGTCCTTCTGGATCTTCAGGACGTCCGATTCGCGGCCGTTGGCCAGATTCTCCTCGTGACGGCGGCGGGCGCGTTCTTCGACCGTCGCGGTCATGAAGATCTTGAGGTCGGCGTCAGGCAGGACCACGGTGCCGATGTCGCGTCCGTCCATCACGACGTCCGCCGCGAGGGCGATCCGCTGCTGGAGGGCGACGAGCTGGTTGCGCACCGGGATGTGGCTGGCCACGACCGAGACGCTTGCGGTGACGGCGGCGGAGCGGATGCTCTGACCGACGTTCTCGCCGTCGAGGAACAGGATCCCGTCGCAGAATTCCATCGTCGTGTCGGCGAGGAAGCCGAAGGCGTCCGGATCCGACAGTTCGACGTGCAGCCGGAGGGCCTTGTACGTTGCGGCGCGATACATCGCACCGGTGTCGATGTAGACGTAACCGAGGCGTTCAGCGAGCAGTTTGGCGACCGTCGACTTGCCGGCACCGGCCGGGCCGTCGATCGCGAGCGCGTGTCGTTTCATCGTATCGCTCCTCAACTTTTCATATTATATCATATTTTCGGGCTTTTCCATCCCTAAATGCAAAATTCATCGTTCCGTTTTTCCGAAACTGCTGAGATTCCAAAGCTGCTTGATTTCGTGCGGTTTCAGACGCCTCCAGGCCCCCGGTTTGAGCCCTTCGCAGGTGATCGTGCCGAAGCGTTCGCGACGCAGTTTCAGGACCGGATGCCCTACCGCGGCGAACATCTTCTTCACCTGGTGGTACTTGCCCTCGGTGATCACGATCGATAGATGGCTCGAAGCCCGGTCCTCGTCGTATCGGACGTCGAAGATCTTCGCCGGCGCCGTCTTCGCGCCGTCGATCTCGATTCCGCGGCAGAGTTTCGTCGAGGTCTCCTTGCGGATCAGTCCCTCGACCTTGACGCGGTATTCCTTCTCGACGTGGAAGCGCGGATGGATCAGGGCGTTGTTGAAGTCGCCGTCGTTGGTGAGGAGGAGGACGCCGGTCGTGTCGAAATCGAGGCGTCCGATCGGAAAGATGCGTTCCCTGGCGCCGATGAGATCGACGACGGTCTTCCGCTTCTTGTCGTCGTCGGTCGTCGAGACCACGCCGGGCGGTTTGTAGAGAACGTAATACACCTTCTCCTCGCGGCCGATCACGTCGCCGTCGATCGCGACCTCGTCGGTCGGTTCGACCTGGGTGCCGGGCAGCGTGACGACGACGCCGTTGACGGCGACGCGCCCCGCGGCGATCATTTCTTCGGCCGCCCGTCGCGATGCGACGCCGGCGGCGGCGATGACTTTCTGCAATCGTTCCATGGGGGACCGCCTTTCAATCAAAGCCGGAGATCGTCCGATCCCCGGCGGTTCGTCATTCGGCGACCGAATCGCCGGCCGTCTTGGATCCCGTGACGCGCACGTTCAGGAGCACCGACTTGATCCGGCGCTGCTTGACCTTGAGGACTTCGAAGGTGAGCACCTCGAGGTCCTCGCCGACGAGTTCGGAGAGATCGTTGTAACGCTGGTTCACGGCCAGCGAGAATTCCAGCTTCTCTCCGACCTCCGGGATGTCCTGAAACTGCTCGAAGAGCCAGCCGCCGACCGAGGTCGCCTCGCTTTCGGGAGGCGTTCCAAGCTCGAGGTCCTCGAAGAGGCGCTTGAGGTCGAAGTCGGCGTCGACCACATAGGTGTTCTGGTCGCGCTTGACGACGTTCTTCTCGACGTCGTCGTGCTCGTCGTAGATTTCGCCGACGAGTTCCTCGAGGGCGTCCTCCATCGTCACGATGCCGTCCACCCCGCCGTACTCGTCGACGACGACGGCCATGTGGTTGTTCTCCCCCTGCAGCAGTTCGATGAGCGCGTCGACCTTGGTGGTCGCCGGCACGAAGAGCGGCTTGCGGAGGATCTTCTTGACGTTGAAAGTGCGGTTCTTGATGAGTTTGGTGAAGAAGTCGCGCTCGTAGAGGATGCCGACGATGTTGTCGGAGTTGCCGTCGTAGACCGGCATCCGCGAGAACTTGTGCTTGATGAACATATCGGTGATCTCTTCGACCGTCTTCTCGATGTCGATCGCGACCATGTCGACGCGCGGCGTCATGATCTCTTCGACGGTGATGTCCGAGAGGTCGAGGACGCGCTGCAGCATGTCCGCCTCCTCGCCGTCGATCGAGCCTTCCTCTTCCATCGTGTCGATGATCGTCTCGAGTTCGTCCTCGGTCACCGTCGGCTTCTGCTCGCCGCCGGCGTCGAGGCGCTGGACGACGCGGCTGTTCAGCTTCCGGAAGGGGAAGGTGATCGGCGTCATGACCCGGATCAGGAAATAGAGGAAGCCGCTGATGCGGAGACACATCTTCTCGGGATTCATCTTGGCCGCGCTCTTCGGCAGGATCTCGCCGAAGATCAGGATCATGATCGTCATCGCCGCGGTATTGACGATCGAGACGACCGTGGTCGCATTCGGCAGCGAGGCGAAGAGCGAGGAGAAGAACACCACCGCGACCGAGGTGTTCGCGATGTTGACGAGGTTGTTGCCGACCAGAAGCGTGGTCAGCGTGCGGTCGAAGTTCTCGGCGATCCAGAGCGCCTTCTTCGAACCGTGCGCGTTCTGGTCGACGAGCGTCTTCAGGCGCACCTTGCCGACGGCGGAGAAGGCCATCTCCGCCATCGAGAAGAACGCTGAAACCGCGAGGAGCGCCAGCATCAACGCCAAAAGGGGCGCATTGAAGACGTCCCAGACGGCGGTGAAGAGGCGCAAGTGCCCGGTACTCAAGCTCGATCAGCTCCTCGGATGGTTATTTGGCGCGGCTGTCGTACTTGCCCGTGAGGGTCGAGACGACGATCTTCTCGCCCTGGTCGATGAAGAGCGGGACGTTCAGCTTGAGTCCCGTGTTCGTCAGGGCTTCCTTCTGCGCGTTGGATGCGGTGTTGCCGCGGGCGGCACCGGCGCATTCGACGACTTCGAGGACGACCTTGTCCGGCATCTCGATGCCGAGGACCTCTTCCTCGAACATCATCACCGTGATGTTGACGCCCTCGGTGAGGTAGAGCAGCTCGTTCTGGATCCGATCGGCGTGGATCTCGATCTGCTCGTAGGTGTCGTTGTTCATGAAGACGTGCATGTCGCCCGAGGCGTACAGATACTGCATCTGCGTCTTCGTGACGTTCGCGGTGTCGAGGTTGACGCCGCCGTTGAAGGTCTTGGAGATGACGCCGCCGGTGCGCAGGTTGCGCAGCTTCGTCTGCATCATCGCGCCGGACTTGGCCGTCTTCAGATGCTGGAATTCCAGGACCATGTAGATGTTTCCCTCGAACAGGATGGTCATCCCGTTGCGGAGTTCGTTCGTGTTGATCATGTCTACCCTCCGGAGTGCAAGCGGGGCGTCGCCCCGCGAAAATGACATACGTATTATATTACAAAAATCATTTATTGACAACAGAAATCTCCGGCACTATAATAGGTTGTAGTTTCGCCAGAAGGGAATGGATCCGATGTTTCTCGCCACGTTCTGGGACTGGGCGCTGCCGATTTCGGTCGGTCTGCTCGCCGGTCTGCTCATCGCCACCCGCAAGCAGTACGACTACAAGCGCATCGTCGTCCTCGATCCCGAGGAGTTCCGCAAGAACATGCGCCGCGGTCAGCTCGTCGACCTCCGTCCCGCCGAGGCGTTCGGCGCCCGCCGGATCAACGGCGCGCGCAATTTTCCGAAGCGCGAGGTCTTCTCGCAGCTGTCCAAGCTGCGCACCGACATGCCGGTGTTCGTCTACGACGACCGCCAGGGACCGCTCGTCCGTGCGGTCTCGCGCAAGTTCGTCCGGAAGAACTTCAATCCCGTCTACGTCCTCAAGGGCGGCTTTGCCGCATGGACCTTCGGCGTCAAGGAAGAATAGCCTTCGAACAATAAAGGGATGCGGTTTCACGCCGCATCCCTTTTTTTCATCGTGTTCCGAGCCTTCCTTCGAGGTGGTCGAGGACCCGGGCGACGCATTCCTCGAAGCGGTCCGGGTCGACCGTGAACCAGGTCGCATTCATCCGGTTCCGAAACCACGTCATCTGCCGCTTGGCGTACTGGCGGGTATGGACCTTGATCGCTTCGACGGCCTGCGGAAGCGACAGCGCACCATCGAAATGGGCGAAGAGTTCGCGGTAGCCGATCGCGGCCGCGGCCTGCCCGCGGATTCCGCGGTCATAGAGCCGTCGCGCCTCCTCGACGAGGCCGCCTGCGACCATCGCGTCGACCCGCGCCGATATTCTTGCGGAAAGCGCCGGGCGATCCATCGTCAGACCGACGACGACGAGGTCCGGATAGTACGGGTTCTTTCCCGAGGTGCGGTCGATTTCTTCTTCGGACGCCGTCGCGGCGATCTCGAGCATCCGGAGGATCCGCCGCCGGTTCTCGGGTTCGATCGTCTCGGCGAGCGCCGGATGGCGCGTCGCGAGCAGCCCGTGGAGTTCGAACGTCGAGAGCGCGTCGTAGAAGCCGTCGGGAGTCCGGTCGCGGCCGACGCCGGCGAAGCGATAGTCGTAAAGCGCCGCCTGGACGTAGAGGCCGGAGCCGCCGACGAGGACGGGCAGTTGTCCGGAGGCTTGCACGGCCGCGATTTCCGCGCGGACGAGACGCTGGTAGTCGGCGACCGAGAAGGGCGCGTCCGGCTCGAGGATGTCGATCAGGCGATGGACGATCCCGCCGCGCTCGGCGACGGGCGTCTTGGCGGTGCCGACGTCCATCCCGCGGTAGAACTGATATGCGTCGCCGGAGACGACTTCGCCGCCGAAACGACGCGCGATCGCGATCCCGAGGGCGGACTTCCCGACCGCGGTCGGGCCGACGACAGCGACGACCGGCACCGTCAGGGAATCCGCTTGAACCATTTCTCGATCTCCCGGACGCCGATCCTGACGATGATCGGACGCCCGTGGGGGCAGGTGTAGGGATGTTCGCACTTCGCGAGTTCCGAGAGCAGCGTCCGGACTTCGCCTTCGTTGATGTACCGGTTCGCCTTGATCGAACGCTTGCAGGCGAGCGACTTCGCGAGTTCGTCGCGGACCGCCGCCGTCGAAAGCGTCCGCTCCGAATGGATCGTCGCGAGGATCGTCTCGACGTATTCGGCTTCCATGCCGCGGGGGAACCAGGCCGGGACGCGGGTCACGGCGGTCGATGAGTCTGAACCGACGTCGACCGTCACGCCGAGCGCGGCGAGTTCGGCGGATACCGCCGTCGCGGCGATCCCGTCGGCGTTCGAGAGACCGAGGTCGATCGGGATCAGGACCTCGTAGACGGCCGCAAGCGGCGCCCCCATGCTCCGGGCGTAGCGTTCATAGCGGATCCGCTCGGCGGCGGCGTGCTGGTCGACGAGGTGGAGTCCCTCGGCGTTCTGGAAGAGCAGGTAGGTGCCCGCGAACTGACCGATGTAGTCGAAGACGGGGAATGAGGCGTCGACGGGCGCTTCATAGATGACGGCGGGTTCTGCGACCGCGGGCGTCTCCGGTTCGGAATCGCCGAGGGCGAAGGACGGCTGGAAGACCTCCTTCGGGGTCTCCTCGGGACGCGTCGCCGGGAGAATGACGCGGACGTCGCGGAGCGCCGCCGCGACGCTCGCCTCGACGAGCCGCCAGAGTTCCGCCTCCTCCGAGAACTTGACCTCGAGTTTGGTGGGGTGGACGTTGACGTCGAGAAGCGAGGGATCGGCGGCGATGTCGAGCGTGGCGATCGGATACCGTCCGTGCGGGAGCGACTGGCCGTAACCGTCGATGATCGCCTGGACGGCGCGCTGGCTGCGCACCACGCGCCCGTTGACCGAGATCGTGACGTAGGCGCGGGAGGCGCGGTGGACGAGCGGTTCGGCGAGAAGTCCGCTCACGCGATAGTCGCGGCCGCGACCGGCGTAGGGGCGCATCGCCTTCGCGACGCCGACGCCGTAGACGGCGGCGAGGGTTTCGACGGCGTCGCCGTTTCCACGGGTACGCAGAAGCGTCCGGCCGTCGTTCTCGAGCGAAAACGCCACGTCCGGGCGGGTGATCGCGTACTTGTCGACGAGCTCGACGATGAAGGCGAGTTCAGCCTCGGGCGACTTCACGAATTTGAGGCGGGCGGGGGTGTTGAAGAACAGACGCGAGACGGTCACGACGGTGCCTTTCGCGGCGGCCGAGACCTCATCCGCGACGAGCCGTCCTTCCTTCCAGGCGACCTTCCGGCCGGCGGCGTCGCCCATCGAAGTGACGAGTTCCACCGCGGCGACGGCGGCGATCGAAGGCAGGGCCTCGCCGCGGAACCCGAGGGTGGCGATCCGGAAGAGGTCGCGCTCGGTCCTGATCTTGGAGGTGGCGTGACGTTCGAAGGCGAGGGCGGCGTCCGCGGCATCCATGCCGCACCCGTCGTCCTCGACGCGGATCTGCGCGAGGCCGGCTTCGCGGAGCGAGACGCCGATGCGCCGGGATCCGGCATCCAGGGCGTTCTCGACGAGTTCCTTGACGACGTTGCCGACGCGTTCGACGACCTCGCCGGCGGCGATCATGTTGGACAGATGCGGATCGAGACGGACGATCTGGCCCATGGGCGGCCTCCTTTCGTGACGTTATCTTTTGCGGTTGAGCTCGGCGACGACGTCGGCGAGGATGTTCATCGCCTTGAGCGGCGTCAGTTCGTTCACGTCGAGCGCCTTGAGCTGCTCGACGATCGGGTCGTACTCGGCGGGAATCGACGCGTCCGCCTCCGCGGCGGCCTCGAAGTTGAAGAGGGTCGTGTCCTGCGGCTTGATCACGTTCGTGCCGTGGTTCTTCTCGAGTTCGAGCAGGATCGCGTCGGCGCGGGCGACGACCGCCGCCGGCAGTTTCGCCAGCCGGGCGACGTGGATCCCGTAAGACCGGTCGGTGGGTCCGTCTTCGACCTTGTGGAGGAAGACGATGCCGCCCTTCTCCTCGCGGGCGAGGACGTGGACGTTGTGGAGCGCCTTCAGATCGTCCTCGAGGTAGGTGAGTTCATGGTAGTGGGTGGCGAAGAGGATCTTGGCCTTGAGACGGTGATGGGCGTATTCGATGATCGCCTGCGCGAGCGCCATGCCGTCATAGGTGGCGGTGCCGCGCCCGATCTCGTCGAAGAGGACGAGGGAGCGTTCGGTGGCGTTCTGGAGGGCGAAGTTGACCTCGAGCATCTCGACCATGAAGGTCGATTTCCCGCCGGTCAGGTCGTCGGCGGCGCCGATGCGGGTGAAGATCTGGTCGAACAGCGGCAGCCGCGCCGAATCGCACGGCAGGAAGCATCCCATCTGCATCATCACGACCATCACCGCGAACTGCCGCATGTACGTCGACTTGCCCGACATGTTCGGTCCGGTGATGAGCAGGATCGAGGTCTTCTCGCCCATGACGACGTCGTTCTTGACGAAGCGCTCGTCGACGAGCGTCTTTTCGACCACGGGATGGCGTCCGCCGAGGATCTCGACGCCGCGGCCCTCGACGATGACGGGCCGGACGTAGCCGTTTTCCGCGGAGACGGCAGCGAACGAAAGCACCATGTCGATCTCGGCGACGGCGCGTGCCAGCGCCTGAAGTCCCTCGGTCTTTGCCTTGGCGGCGTCGCGGAGGGCGACGAAGAGGTCGTACTCGAGCCTGACGGCGTCCTCCTCGGAGCCGACGATGAGCGCTTCCTTCTCGCGCAGTTCGGGCGTCACGTAACGCTCGGAGTTGGCGAGCGTCTGCTTGCGCTCGTAGCCGAACTCGTCCCTGACGAGGTCGAGCTGGCCCTTGGTGATCTCGATGTAGTAGCCGAAGACGCGGTTGTAGCCGACGCGCAGCTTCCTGATGCCGGTGCGCTCGCGCTCGTTCTTCTCGAACTCGGACAGCCAGTCGCGGCCGCCGACGGCGTCGCCGCGGAGACGGTCGAGGTCGGCGGAGTAGCCGGGACGGATGATGCCGCCCTCGCGGACCGAGAGCGGCGGGTTTTCGACGATTGCGGTCTCGATCGCGTCGGCGAGCTCCTGGAGCGTCTCCGTGCCGGCCACGATCTCGCGGGCGTAGGCGTTGTCGAGGCGTTCCATCGCCGTCCTGATCGACGGCATCGCCCGAAGCGAGCGGGCGAGGTTGACGAGGTCCTTGGCGTTGGCGGTTCCGAACGAGAGGCGGCCGACGATGCGCTCGAGGTCGTAGACTTCCGCGAGGCTGCCGCCGAGCTCGTCGCGCACGACGAAATCGTCGTTGAGCGCCTCGATGAGCGAGAAGCGGTTCTCGATCCGCCTGCGGTCGACGAGCGGTCGCAGGATCGTCTGCTTGAGGAAGCGCGACCCGAGCGCGGTGCGGCAGCGGTCGAGGAGCCAGAAGAGCGACCCGCGGCGGTTCATGTAGCGCGCCGTCTCGACGAGTTCGAGGTTGCGCTTGGAGTTGGCGTCGATGCGGAGGTAGGAGGTCGCCTCGAAGCGCTGCAGCTTCTGCAGGTGGAGCAGTTCCGTCTTCTGGGTGCGGACCATGTAGTTGACGAGGCGCCCGAAGGTCTCGAGCGATTCCTTGTCGTAGATTTCGCCGGCCAGTCCGCGGTAGAGCGCAGGGAGGTCGACGTCGTCGGAGACCGTCACCGTGAGCGGATGTTCGGAGAACTGGCGGCGCAGGAGGCGTTGGCTGAACTTCGAGCCGACGACGATCTCGCGCACCTGCAGGTTCACGAGCTCGTTCCCCATCAGGTCGGCGTCGCGCGGCGTCGTCACGAGGCAGTTCTGGCCCGTCGAAAGGTCGGCGTAGGCGATCGTGAACCCGGCCTTCGACTCGGTCACGGAGGCGATGTAGTTGTTCGACTTCTCGTCGAGCGAAGCGGGACCGACGATCGTTCCGGGGGTCACGAGCTTGATCACGTCGCGCTTGACGAGACCCTTGGCGAGCGCGGGATCCTCGAGCTGTTCGACGACGCAGACCTTGAAGCCCTTCTCGACGAGACGCTCGATGTAGACGTCGACGGCGTGGAAGGGAACGCCGCACATCGGCACCCGCTCCTCCTGGCCGGCGTCGCGTCCCGTCAGGACGATTTCGAGTTCCTTCGCCGCAATCGCGGCATCGCCGAAGAACATCTCGTAGAAGTCCCCAAGTCGAAAAAAGACTATAAAGTCCATATAGTCTTTTTTGATATCGAGATATTGTTGCATCATGGGGGTGAAGCCGTTCTTGTTCGTTTCCATGGAGTGTCACCCCGCCTTGGCGTAGGGATCAGAAGAGGCTTTGGAGGAACGGCGGAAGGTTGCCCGGATCGATGGCGTAGTAATACAGCGCGACGTATCCGGCGAATCCGAGGATCGCGGCGCCGAGAACGCTCGCGAAGACGATCCAGAACGTCTTCTGACGGCGCCTCTTGTTGTACTTGCGGATGATCTGGTTGATCTTCTCGTCGAGCAGGCCGCGTTCCTCGTCGGAGAAGTCGTAGGCTTCGGGTCCGGAGAGGGGGACCGGCTTGCGGGCGGGTTCGGGTTCCTTCGCCGGTTCGGGCTTGGGCTCCTCGCGGACGGGTTCGGGTTCCGGCTTCGGTTCCTCGCGGACGGGCTCCGGTTCGGGCTTCGGCGCAGGCTCGGGTTCCGGCACGGGCTTTGGCGCGGGTTCGGGTTCCGGCACGGGCCCGGGTGCGGGTTTGGCTTCGGCGACGGGCTCGGGCTTCTTCTCCTCGGCGGGCGCGGGTTCGGGCTGGCGCATCGGCGCCGGCGCCTCGACCTCTTCTTCCTGGACGACGGCGGGTTCGGGCTTCGGTTCGGGTGCGGCTTCGGGCTTCGGTTCGGATTTGACCGGGGCGACGTAGCCTTCGACCGGGATGTCCTGATCGTTCTGGACGAAATCGATTCCGTCGATCACGACGGCGTCGATGTCGGCGGACAGCGGGACCTGGTAGTTGTGGGCGTCGCGCGCCACCTCGACGTGGTAGAGGTTGAGCGAGAAGACGAGGAATTCGACCATGTCGCTCTTCTTCAGGTCGATGGAGATGCTGAAGCCCTTCTCCTTGGCGTAGATCTCGAGTTCGAGGACCGACTTGCCGTTGATCAGGTCGATTTCGGCCTGCGACAGGCGGAACCGCTTGGCGAGGATGTCGACCAGCTGGAACTTGTTGATGCGGCGGGGGATCTTGACGCCGTACTTCTCGCCGATGCCGCGGAGGTCGCCGAGCGTGCACGAATGCACCAGGACGTCCTTGAGGATGCCGAGGTTGACGCCGTCGAGATATCCGGCGGGTTCATAGAACAGGACGCCGAACTTCGCGATGAAGTCGCGGTACCCGATCTTCTCGAAGTCGACGGCGTATTTGTATTTCAGCTTGTCGAGGTCGTTCAGGAAGGCGTCCCGGATGCCGTAGAGCTCGCGGTTCAGGAACAGGAGGTCGAAGAAGATCTCCTTGTATCGCGCGGCGTCGAAGTCGAGACCGTAGTCCTCGATCAGCTTCTCAAGCAGATAGAGCGAATACTCGTGGTATCCGCGCAGACGGTATTTGACCTCGTCCGTATAGGTCTGGTAGAGCTGCGTCTGGAAGACCTTCGGATAGATCGTGTCCTTGAGCACGAACCGGTGCACGTAGAACGGCACGCGGATCTTGTGCGCCATGAGCAGGGCGGCGAGATCCTCCGCCGGTATGACGGAGAGCGTCTTCGAATAAGCGAAATAATCTTCGTTCGACTTGAATTTGGCCACGTTGTCACCCTCGGAATGCGTCTTAATATAATAGTACTCTACTTTTCAGGCGAAATCAAGCAGTCAAGCCGAAAAAAAGTCGGCAGTTGGGCGATTTCCAAGCATTTCGTCCGCGGTTTCCGGAATCCGCTTCGGTCATTGTGCGACGCCCTCGTTCAGGATCGCCGCGACTTCCTGCGCGACATCGTCGAGTTCCTCCACGAGCGCGAGATATTCGGCGACCAACGGTTCGTCGACGAGCGCCGAAAGCATCGCCTCGTGCTCGATCCGAAGGGCTTCAGCACGTTTCGAACGACCCGCCGAAATGGCGTTCACGAGTTGCTTCTGATGATCCAGAATAGCGCCGTATCTCGCCATCGCACGAGCATCCGAAGAAAGTGCCGCCGCGATCTCCCGGAGCCGCTTGACGAGGTCTGAAGCGCGGATCATCGCGACCAGCCGCTCACCTGTCATGGCCGATCGCCTCGCCTTCGAGACTCCAGGTCTTCGCGTCGGTGACGCGGACGTCGACGATCGACCCGATCCACGCGTCGGGGCCTTCGAAATGCAGGATCTTGTTGTGTTCGGTATATCCCGAGAGCAGTTTCCGTCCCGTCGGCGAACGGCCGTCGACGAGCACCCGCACGATCCGGCCGATGAAGCGGCGGTTGCCGGCGAGGAAGCCCTCGTTCACCTTCCGGTTCAGCGTCTGCAGGCGAGCGTCCTTGACGGCGCGGGGCGTATCGTCGGGATAGGTCGCAGCCGGCGTGCCGGTCCGGGGCGAAAAGACGAAAGTGTAGGCGCCTTCGAAGCCGGCGGCGTCGACGAGGTCGAGCGTCGCTTGGAAATCCTCCTCGGTTTCGCCCGGGAAGCCGACGATGAGGTCGGTCGTGACGGACACGTCGGGGATCGAAGCGCGCAGTTTTCGCACGAGCGACAGATAGTCGGCCGACAGATACTTGCGGTTCATCGCCTTCAAGATCCGGTCGGAGCCGGACTGGACCGGGAGATGGACGTACGGCATCAGGTTGCCGCCGCGGGCGAGGGATGAGACGAGGTCGTCGGAGAAATCCTTGGGATGCGAGGTGGTGAAACGTACGCGGTCCACCGGGAGAAGCCGTACGGCGTCGAGCAGGTCGGAGAAACGGTAGGTCCGATCCTGGAAGTCGAGGCCGTAGGAGTTGACGTTCTGGCCGAGGAGGGTGACTTCACGGACGCCTTCGGCCGCCAGCGCGGCGATCTCGGCGAGGATGTCCTCGGGCCGGCGGCTGCGCTCACGGCCGCGGGTGTAGGGGACGATGCAGTAGGTGCAGAACTCGTCGCACCCGTACATGATGCTGACCCAGGCGCGCGGTCCAGCGATGCGTCGTCGCGGCACGTTCTCGACGATGCCGCCTTCCTCGGAGCGGACGTCGACGACGCGGACGCCCTCGTCGGCGCGCCGGAGCATCCCCGGAAGTTCATGCAGGTTGTGGGTGCCGAAGACGACGTCGACCTGGTCGTATTTCTTCAGAATCCGTTCGACGACGGCCTCCTCCTGGGGCATGCAGCCGCCGACGGCGATCTTCATTCCGGGGCGCGTCAGCTTGTATCCCTTGATGCGTCCGAGTTCACCGAAGACCTTGTTTTCGGCGTTTTCGCGGATCGCGCAGGTGTTGAAGACGATCAGGTCGGCCTCGGCGGACGAAGCGGCGGGTTCGTAGCCGCAGGCCAGAAGCAGGCCGGCGATGCGTTCAGTGTCGGCCTCGTTCGCCTGGCAGCCGTAGGTCTCGATCGCAAAGGTGCGTCCCGCCGCGAAGCCGGAAAGGCCTTCCGGCAGGGTGAACGCCGAAAACGCGGAAGCGGTCTGGGACCGTTTCCGCGCGAGGGCGAGGCTGGGTTTTCGAAGCTCGTTCTTGAGCAAGGGGTAGACCTCCCGTCGGGTCATTCGGCGATGCGGACGCTTTCGATCCGCTTCTGCTGCAGATCGAGGAAGACGGCATTGAACTGGAGCGGTCCGTTGAGTTCGGGGACGACGGTCTCGGGGACGCCGGACAGGAACTTGCGGATGCCCTGGACGGCCTGCCCTCCGATCACGCCGTAGCGCACGCCGGTCATGCCGACGTCGGTGACGTAAAGCGTCCCCTTCGGCAGGCGACCCGCATCGGCCGTCGGAACATGGGTGTGGGTGCCGATGAGGGCGTCGACGCGACCGTCGAGATAGAGGCTCATCGCGATCTTCTCGCTCGTCGCCTCGGCGTGGAAGTCGACGATCCAGTAGTCGCTCTTCACGGACGAAAGGATCTCGTCGATGCGGACGAAGGGATTGTCGATCTGGTCGCGCATGAAGACGCGGCCGAGGAGGTTGACGACGGTGACCTTCTTGCCGTTAAAGTCGACCGTGAGGTACTCGCGGCCGGCGGCGCTCCGGCCGTAGTTGGCGGGACGGACGATGTTCGGCAGTTTCAGGACCTCGGCGGAGTCGCGCCGTGTGAAGGCGTGGTTGCCGAGGGTGACGACGTTCACGCCCGCGGACATGAGGTCGCGGTAGATGTCGGCGGTGATGCCGTTGCCGTCGGCGATGTTCTCGCCGTTCACGACCACGAACTGCGGCTTGTACTCGTTCTTGACGGTTTCGTAGTATTTGGCGAAGGCCTTGCGGCCGGGCGCCATGTAGACGTCGCCGACGAACAGGATTCTCATGAATGGAAGCTCCCTCTAGAATGCGAGCCTCCCTGGATAGGAAGGCTCGGGTGGATTATTTCGCGACTTCTTGGGCGCGGGTCTCGCGGATGACGGTGATCTTGATCGTCCCCGGATAGCTCATCTTTTCTTCGATCTGCTGACGGATCTCGCGGGCGACGGCGAAGGTACGGGCGTCGTCGACTTCGCTCGGCTTGACGATGACGCGGACTTCGCGTCCAGCCTGGATGGCGAACGACTGGTCGACTCCCTTGACGCCGTTGGAGATCTCCTCGAGCTGGGTCAGGCGCTTGATGTAGTTCTCGAGCGATTCGCTGCGGGCGCCCGGACGGGCGGCCGAGAGCGCGTCGGCGGCGGCGACGAGGACGCCGATGACGGTCTTCGCCTCGGTGTCGCCGTGATGGCTGGAGATTGCGTCGACGACGGCGGGATTTTCGCGATAGCGGGTGGCCAGGGTGACGCCAATGTCGACGTGGGAACCTTCGACTTCGTGGTCCACGGCCTTGCCGATGTCGTGCAGAAGACCGGCGCGCTTGGCGAGGATTTCGTTCTCGCCGACTTCGACGGCGAGCTTGCCGGCGAGGAAGGCGGTCTCGATCGAATGGCGGAGGGCGTTCTGCCCGTACGAGGTGCGGAAATGCAGGCGGCCGAGCAGCTTGACGATGTCCGGATGGACCTTGCCGACGCCGGTTTCGAAGACGGCCTTGTCGCCCATGTCGCGGATGAACTGGTCGACCTCGACGCGGGTCTTCTCGACGATCTCCTCGATGCGGGCGGGATGGATGCGGCCGTCCTGGATGAGGGTTTCGATCGTCTTCTTGGCGATTTCGCGGCGGATCGGGTCAAATCCGGAGAGGACGACGGCCTCGGGCGTGTCGTCGATGATGAGGTCGACGCCGGTCATGGCCTCGATGGTGCGGATGTTGCGGCCTTCGCGGCCGATGATGCGGCCTTTCATCTCGTCGCTCGGGAGGTTCACGACGGAGACGGTGGTCTCGGTGGTGACGTCCTGGGCGTATTTCTGAATGGCGTTCGCGATGATGTTCTTGGCCGTCTTGGCGGCTTCCTCGCGCGCGGTATCCTCGGCGTCGCGGATATAGCGGCCGATCTCGTCGGCCATCTGGGCCTCGACGCGTTCCATGATGATCAGTTTGGCTTGTTCTTCGCTCAAATTGGCGATTTCAAACAGTTTGGTGTTCTGTTGCTGGATGATGCTTTCCAGGCGGGCGTTCTTGTCCTCGAGAGCGGCTTTCTTCTCGTCGATGGCTTCTTCCTTGCGATCCAGGTTCAGTTCACGCTTGTCCAGGTTGGCGGAACGGCGTTCGAGCAGATCATCGCGTTGATTGAGTTTGTTTTCAATCTCGGCGATCGCCGTTTTCTTCTCCCTGATGACCTTATCGTTTTCCGAATTGAGATTGTAGATTTCCTGTTTCGCTTCAAGAAGCTTCTCTTTTTTCAGTTTTTCCGCTTGCACGACGGCTTCGTCGACGATTTTCTTCGCCTTTTCGCGGGTGGTCTGGAATCCTTTTTCCACGACCGTGACGCGATAGATGAAACCGGCGATGCCGCCGAGGATGAGACCGACCACACCGGAAATAAGGACAATTGCGAAATCAGGCATGTCTTTACCTCCATGATGTAGTTTTTTTCTTGCCTTGAGACCGTTATATCATCGGGTCGACCGCGGCATCCCACACGCTGCGGTCCGATCCATCAATATACCCATCGTGATGCATTTACTCTCTATATTATAGTATAAACCGACTTCATAGTCAAAAATTATTTACCGCGCGTGACGAAAACGGAAGGGGACGACCCGCAAAAAAAACCCGCGGACGGGTTTTTTCGAAAACGTCATTCCTGCGACTTGCTGGTGGCGGTCGGCTTGTACTTGGAGCGTACGATCGCGGCGATCTCGTCCATCACGGCGGGGTTCTCCTCGAGATAGCGTTTTACGTTCTCGCGGCCCTGCCCGATCTTCTGGTCGTTGTAGGCGAACCAGGATCCGCTTTTCTTGATCACGTCGAGGTCGACGCCGAGGTCGACGACCTCGCCCGACCGGGAGATGCCCTTGCCGAAGATGAGGTCGATCTCGGCCGTCTTGAACGGCGCCGCGACCTTGTTCTTGACGACCTTGACGCGTGCCTGGTTGCCGATGATGTCGTTGCCTTCCTTGATCTGCTCGCCGCGGCGGATGTCGAGGCGCACGGAGGCGTAGAACTTGAGGGCACGGCCGCCCGGAGTGGTCTCCGGATTGCCGAACATGATGCCGACCTTCTCGCGGATCTGGTTGATGAAGATGGCGATGCAGTTCGATTTGGAGAGGACCCCCGAGAGTTTGCGCATCGCCTGGGACATCAGGCGGGCCTGCAGACCGACGTGGGAATCGCCCATTTCGCCGCGGATCTCGGCTTCCGGCACGAGCGCTGCCACCGAGTCGACGACGAGGATGTCGACGGCGCCGCTGCGCACGAGCGCCTCGGCGATCTCGAGTCCCTGTTCGCCGGTGTCCGGCTGGGAGAGGATGAGCGAATCGATGTCGACGCCGAGCGCCTTGGCGTAGACCGGATCGAGCGCATGTTCGGCGTCGATGAAGGCGGCATAGCCGCCGCTTTTCTGGACTTCCGCGATCGCATGGAGCGCGAACGTCGTCTTGCCCGTCGATTCCGGACCGAAGATCTCGACGATGCGACCCTTGGGGTAGCCGCCCACGCCGAGCGCGGCGTCGAGCTTGATCGAACCGGTGGAGACCGTTTCGACCTGCATGTTCTGCTGCTCCTCGCCGAGGATCATGACGGCGCCTTTGCCGTATTCCTTCTCGATCTCCTTGAGCGCGATTTCAAGACTCTTCTTGCGTTTTTCGTCAGCCATGGCAGATTCCTCCCGTCGAATGGTCAATCAAGATGATACGCCGCTTCCGGTCCTTTTCTTCTCAGACCGAGGCGAAAATCGATTTGCGGTTTTTCCAGAAATAGTCGGCGCCGGAGACGATGGTGAGCAGGAGCGCCGCGGCCATCAGGACGATGCCGACGACGTCGAGCGCTGGATGCAGTTGCCACGGCAGGACGAGGAAGTAGTAGCCGGTCGCGGCCATCGTGACGGCGGTCTTGGCCTTGCCGAGCTTCGAGGCGGCGATGATCGTGCCTTCGCCGACGGCGACGAGCCGGATCGAGGTCACGATCAACTCGCGGGCGAGGACGATGAGGGGAGCCCAGAACGGCATCCACAGTCCCGGGAGGATGTTCCGCGCATCGACGTCGGCGAGGATCACGAGGGCCGTCATCACGAGAAGCTTGTCGGCGAGCGGATCCATGAACTTGCCGAAGGTGGTGACGATGTTGCGCTTGCGCGCGATCGCGCCGTCGAGATAGTCGGTGAAGGAAGCGAGAAGGTAGATGGTTCCCATCGCGAGATAGGCAGGCACGCCATGTGCGCCCCAGATGACGTAGACGGCGATCAGAAGCGGGACCATGACGATGCGTGCCATCGTCAGTTTGTTCGGCAGATTCATCCTATGCACCTCGCGAGAATTATATCACAGATCGGTCGATTTTCATCTGAAATCGATCCAAAAAATGAAAAAAGCAGACCCTAAAGGGTCTGCGAATCTTCATTCCTCTTCCGGAGGAAGTTTGATGTTGGTATAGACGTCCTGGACGTCGTCGAGTTCGTCGGTCATGTCGCGGAACCGGTAGAACTTGCCCAGATCCTCGTCGTCGAGTTCGATCAGCTCGTTGGGAAGGTAGGTGACCTTCTCCTCGAAGACGTCGCAGTCCGGTTTCGCCTTCAGGAGGGCTTCCTTGATCGCGTCGAGGTCGGTCGGTTCGCCGATCACGGTCACGGCTTCGTCCTCGGTCCGGATGTCGCGGATCTCGATGCCGGCGTCCATCACCGCTTCAAGCGCCTCGTCCTCGGTGATGCCGTCGGCCATCACGAGGGCGACGTACTGGTAGTTGTGGATGACGCTGCCGGCGACGCCGATCTTGGCGCCGGTCTTCGTGAAGATCGAGCGGACGTCGCCGAACGTGCGGTTGACGTTGTCGGTCATGCACTCGACGATGATCGTGGCACCGCCCCAGCCGAAGCCTTCGTAGCGGATCGGCGTGTAGTCTTCGCCGCCGGATCCCTTCGCCTTCTCGATGTTGCGCTTGATGACGTCGGCGGGGACCTGCGCGGCTTTTGCCTTCTCGATCGCCTTCTTCAGGGCGAGGTTGCTGTCCGGCTCGGGGATGCCGTTCTTGGCGGCCATGTAGATCTCCTTGCCGAAACGCGAATACAGCTTGCTCTTGATGGCGGCGGTGCGCGCCATCGCTTCCTTTCTCACTTCATGGGCTCTTCCCATCGGTTCATACCTTCGATTTCATCGGATTTTTCCGTCTGCACGGAAATGGGGGGGAGGCTATTTGAGGATGGTTGCGTCCGGACGCAGTTCGACGCGTCCCTCGCGGTAGAGGGTTCCGAGCGCGCGCTTGAAGGCGCTCTTGCTCATATGGAACGCGGCCTGGATCTCCTCGGGTGCGGACGCGTCGGTAAAGCGCATGCGTCCGGCGTGGTTTTCGAGATAGCGGAGGATGGCGTCGGCGTCCGGCTGCAGCATCATCTCTTTCTGCTGGATGAGCGTGCCGACGGCCTCTCCGTCGGGATTGATCTTGAGGATGCGAACGTTGACAGTCTCGCCGAGACGGTACTTCCGCCGCATGTTGTTCTCGTGGACGAAGATCTCGTGCCCTTGTTCGGTGACGAGGATCAAGCCGTCGACGATGAAATGGGAGACGATCGCGTCGGTCGCGGTATCTCCCTCGAGCGGACGGTCCGGTCGGAGAACCGTCGGGGGAACCTTGCGTCCGACGACCTTCGCGAAGAGGAGACCCTTCTTCGCCTTGACCGTACAGAACAGCCTGTCGCCCACGACCGGCCAGTAGTTGGTCGACAGCGGCAGGTCGTCCTTGGACAACAACAGGTCCTTGGCGATCCCGTTCGCGAGGAAGACGCCGAACTCGTGGTTGACCGAGACGACTTCGAGGAAGGCGGCCGTCGTGGTCGTGGCGTACGGACGTGCGGTGGTGGCCGCGATCCTGCCCTGACTGTCGGCGTAGAGGAAGACTTCGACCTCGTCGCCGACCGCATAGGAGCGGTCCGCTTCCTTCTTGTGCAGGAAGACCTCTTCATCGCCGTCGGCGAGCATCCAGGCGAGATCGGTCTCGCGCAGGATCCTGAGACGGTTGTAGTTGCCGAGTTCCATGGACATCCCTCCTAGAGGATCCGGATCGGCGCGTTCAGGACGCGCGATCCGATCCGTCGTCCGCGGGGGTTCCCCAAGGGGACGAGCGCGAACGATAGCGGAAACGGGTGCGGAATCCGGTCGTGGGACGCGACGGTCGAAGGAGGTTCCTCGGTCGCCAGATACTCCCGGAGGATGCCGCGGGCGGGTAGGAGGATGCCGTCATGGCGGCGATTCGCATCGACGTCGCGGCGGCCGGACGAACATTCGTCCGACAGAAAACCGAAACGCGCCACGTCCGAAAAGACGGGGCGTTCCGCACCGCCGTCGGTCGTACCGATCGCCGCTAGCGGCCGATCGACCCAATACTGCCTGGATTCCGCGTATGTCATGGTTTCCATCTCGCACCTAAAAAAACATTCCGTTGAACGCTACCGTCATTATACCAAAAAATCGCCGGCATGTCCATCGAATCCGGCCTTCAAACGGGCGTTCCGTGACGATTCTCGAATCGATTTGCACCTTTCACCGAATCTCCACAAACGGCACACCGAAAATCCATGGATCGGCGGTAGAATGGTGGTGTTCCGTGAGAACGGACGGATCGTTTCTTCATTTCTTCTTTTCCCCGCGTTCCCCCCGCGGGGACCTCCTGACTCTCCTGTTCCATCCAATAGATAGAAAATGCCCCGGTTCGGTCGACCGGGGCATTTTCTTCATCACCAGGTGCGGGTGCGCTTCTCCTCGTTGAGGATCGGCGCCGATTCCTCGCGGAAACGGGCGATGTAGTTGCGGAGCGTGAAGTTGTCGTATACCCATCCCTTGCGGCAGGCGGGGAGCACGTAGCTCGAGAAGAGGTCGAGGAGTTCGCGCGACTCGTAGGCCTGGATCGCGAACACGACGGCGTGCGCGCGGTCGACGACGACGTATTGCTTGAACATTCCAGCCATGCGGAAGTCGCCGAAGTCGTTGATCCAGAACTGATAGCCGTACCCGTAGCGGTCGCGCGGACCGAGCGCTTCGCCGGAAGGAATCTGGAACGACGTGGCCGCCCTCACGTATTCCGCGGAGACGATCCGGTCGCCGCGCCAGACGCCGTCGTTCAGAAGCAGGTGTCCGAATTTGGCGAGCGAGATCGCGTCGAGGGCGAGGCCGGTCGCGCCGGCGTTGTAGCGTCCGATCGTCTTCCATGCGGGTCGCGGGATCTCGAGCTTGTCCCAAAGGAGGTCGCCGAGGAAGTCGTTCACGGTCTTTCCGGTGACCGCGGTGACGATCGCGGACAGGAGGAATGAGGACGCGTTGTCGTAGAAGAATTGCGTTCCGGGAGCGTCGACGACGGGCAGCTGGAAGAACTCGGCGACGGGGTCGGCGGCCTTCCAGATCCGCTCGAGGCCCTCTTCGGCGTGCCCCGAGGTCATCGTGAGCAGATGCCGTACGGTCATCGTCGCGTGGACCGGAAGGTGTCCGACCTCCGGGAAGAAACGCAGGATCGGATCGTCGATCGAGAGCAGGCCGCGGTCGGCGAGGATCCCGACGGCGATCGAAACGAACGATTTGGAACAGGAATACGTCTCTTCGACGACGCCCGGCCCGAAACCCCTGGCGTAGGCGTCGAAGACCTTGTTGCCGTCCTTCACGAACACGATCGCGTGGACGTCGAGCCGATCGTCGCGGATCTTGTCGAAGAGGTCGACGAGCAGGCCCTTCTCGACGTTGGCCTCGCGGCATGAAGCCTTTTCGAAATCCTGATGGGGATAGTTCATGGAAATCCTCCTTCGAAACGCTTTGACATATTGTAGCATCCGCCCCGAACCGCCGCAAGCGGCGGAACGATTTTCGCGAAAAAAGACGCTCAGGGCGTCTTTCTCGTCATCTTCGCGCGGTACCGCTCCTCTTCCGAGAAGATGCATCCGCAGTACTTCTGCATGTAGATCGGGAGGGTGCGGGCGATTCGCTGTCCCTCGCGGAAATAGGGTCGGAAATCGACGTAGTGGAACGGGATCCCGACTTCCGCCGCGATTCTCTCCGCCACCGCCTTCAGCGTTTCGTGCTTCTGGTAGGGGGAAATCAGGAGCGTCGTCGAAAACGCTTCGTAACCGCCTTCTCTGGCGGCTTCCGCCGTTTTCCTAAGACGTTCCTCATAACAGCCGGCGCAGCGGTTCTCGAGATCCGCCATCGCCCGCTCGACGAACGGCCGCAGTCCGTAGAAATCGTTCTGGACGACCGGCATCCCGATCGATTCGGCGTAGGCGAGCAGCGAATCGCGCCGCGCGACGTACTCGGTGTACGGGTGGATGTTGGGGTTGTACCAGTAGGCGGTGACGTCGACGCCGGCATCGCGCAGCGTCTTCACCGCCATCACGCTGCACGGGGCGCAGCAGACGTGGAGCAAGAGTCTCATCATGACCTCCTAGAGCAGCAGCAGTTTGGCGATGGCTTCCCGGTGGTTCAGCCGCGCCGCGGCGTCGAGGAGCGCGCGTCCGGCCTTGGGGTCGACCTGGACGCCGAATCCGCCCTCGAGGAGCAACAGCCCCTTCTCGTAGAGCGCGTCGGCGTTCGTGGCGTCGGCGGCGGCGCGGTCGAGCCATTCCTTCGCAAGCGGAAAGTCGCGCTCGCGGAGCAGGCGGTAGAGTTCGGTCATCGCCCGCGTGAGTCCGTCCTCGGCGGCCGCCTCGAACCAGTAGCGGGCGCGGCGCGGCGCGGCGGGCGTCCCCATGCCGTCGCGGTGGATGAGTCCGAGTTCGTAACGGGCGAAGGCGCCGTTGGCGGCGTTGTGGGCCGGATCCTCGAGGTATTCGACGAACAGGCGGCGGCACTCCGCCCATTGCGGCTCCGCCTTCTTCGCGTTCTTCTGCCGTCCCGGCAGTTCCTCGAAGATCATCGAAGCGTACTTGTACTTCGCGCCGAGGCTGCCGCCGGCGATCGCGCGCCGGAAACTCTTCTCGGCCTCGTCGAAGTCCCTGTCGCAGCCGATCCCCTTGTCGTGGAAGATGCCGAGCCAGTAGTGCGCCTGGACCGAGCCGTTCTTCGCGGCCGTCTCCATGTGGTTGAAGGCGAGCTGGGGAGATGCGCCTTCGACCTGCCCGCGATAGTTGAGGAGGCCGAGGTTCATCGTCGCCTCTGGTTCCTGGAGGCGGGCGGCCTCCATGTACCACTTCTTCGCCGACTCGAAGTCGACGGGACCGCCGAGCCCGAGCCGATCGGCGTCGCCGAGACGCGTCATCGCGAGTGGGTGACGTTCCCGCGCCGCGTCCTGAAGGAGCCGTCGCGCCTGTTCCGCGTCGGTCTTGACGCCCTGTCCGTAGAGCAGCGAGACGCCATAGCCGTACTTTCCGACGGGATCGTCGCGATCGCAAAGCGCGCGATAGTAGGCGGCCGACTTGTCGTAATCGATCTTGCAGACGGAGGTGCCGTCGTGGTAGGCGGCCGCGATCGTACGTAGACTCGGCAGATCTCCGGCCTTGGCGAGCAGTTCGCGGTAGTAGAACACCATCTCGTCGAGGTGGGTGCGGGATTTCTTGCGCAGCGCCGGATGCTTGCCGGCGAGATAGTATTCCTCGAGCGTCCGCATGGCGTCGACGCTGCCGCCCGTCGCGCCCTTGTCGAGCCATCCGACGGCTTCGTCCGGCGATTTGCGGAAAGCAGATTCGCTCATCAGGATCAGGCCGAGCTGGCAACAGCCCAGCGCGTCGTTCTGGTCGGCGGCCTTGCGGAACCATTCCTTCGCCTTGCCGGCATCCTTCTTCGTGCCGTTGCCGTTCCGGTAGCACAGTCCGACCGCGTCGAAGGCCTCGATGTCGGAAAGCTTGGCGGCGCCGAGATACATCTTGAACGCCTTCGCCTTGTTCTTCCGGACGCCGACGCCCTTCTCGTAGCGGCGAGCGAGCGCGAGGAAGGCGGGCGCATGCAGGAACGCCTTCGCCTTCTCGTAGTTGAGGAGGGCGGCCTTGTCGTCGCCCTTGGCGGCGAAGTACTGCCCGAGGTTGAAATACCCGACGGGATTGTCGAGGTCGGCCGCCTGTTTGTAGTAGGTGTAGGCGAGTTCGCGGTTGACGGGACGGCCGATGCCGTAGAAATAGGCGTCGCCGGTATCGTTCAGGACCTTCGGATTGCTGTTGTCGGCCATGTCAATACCCCCGCAGCGCGACCAGTTCGGCCGCCGCTTCGGCGCTTCCCGCCTGCGCCGCCTTCGCATACCAGGACGCGGCCGAAAGCGCCGAGGAGCGGACGCCGTCGCCGGCTTCGTATTTCCGTCCGAGCGAAAGCATCGAGACGGGATCCAGCATCGCCGCACCGCGCTGGGCGTATTCGAACGCGACCTTGGCGTCCTGCTTCATCCCGCGTCCGCTTTCGGCGGCTTCCTGGAGGAGCCTGACGGAAGCGGCGTCGTTCTCCGCGGCGGCGATCAGGAGGTACGGGATCGCCCGTTCCGGGCGGTCGGAGCGGAACAGTTCGCGTCCGATCTGAGCGATGTCGGCCGTCGAACGGGCGTCGGTCTTGCTTTTCGTGCCGATCAGCCGGAACTGGTTCATCGCGTCTGCGGATCCGAGCGCGAGCGCCTTGTTCAGCCACGAGAACGCCGATTCGGGGCTGCGGGCGACGCCGCGGCCTTCGAGGTAGGCCATGCCGATGCGATAGGTCGCATAGGGGTTCTGCCGCTTCGAAAGTTCGACGTAGATCGCAAGCGCCTTCTGCTCGTTTCTTGCGATCCCCTTGCCGGTCTCGAGGCATTCCGCCTCTTTGAGCGCGGCTTCCGGATCCCCCTTGGCCGATCCGGCGGCATAGTACTCGTAGGCCTTGGCTAGGTCCTTCTCGACGCCGGATCCCTCTTCGTAGCAGCGTCCGCACATGTAGAGGCTGCGCACCTCGAGTTCCATCGCCGAGCGCCGAAAGCAATCGAAGGCGAAGACCGGATCGGGTTTTCCGGCGTGGTTCTCGTAATGGATCATCCCGAGATAGTACAGCGCTTCGGGGTCGTTCTTCCGGGCGAGCCGGCGCAAAAGGGACAGCGCTTTGTCGTACTGCCTCACCTCGTATGCCTTGATCGCTTCCGTAAGGATCGGATCGCGTTCCATCGGATCACCGCCTTCCACATCGATTATATCACATGTTCAGAGGGGTTGCGATTCCTCCAGGATCATTTTCAGCGCCCGCGGTCGCACGAGCGATCGATCGAGCCCGCCCTCGCGGTTGCGGGAGCGCCAGAGCCGTTCATGCTCGGGGAGGACGCGAGCGAGGAAGTCGACGGCCGCGGCGGTCGCCTTCGCGCCGCGTTCGGGATCGGTGAGGGCGACGTTCGCGGACACCGCCGCGGCGATCCAGCCGCAGGTCGCGATGATCTCGTCGCGGACGATGGAGGGCGGAGCCTCGCGCGCCGCCCGGTCGACGAAATCGATCAGCTCGAAGACGTCCTTGGCCGATTCGGCACCGTAGGCGGAACCGGCGAGGGCGCCGGCGAGGATCGTCCTCTTGGTCGACGCGTCGCGACCCGGAGCGGGGTCGATGAACATGATCGAGCGGAAAGCGGTCGTGCCGTTGTAGACATAGTCCTTCTCAAGCGACGGGTAGGTCGACAGATCGAGGATGCAACGGCCGAGACGACCCTTGCCCTCCGGAGCGAGATGACGGTCGATGTGGCGGATCACCGCGGTCTCGGACGGGGCCTCTCCCCACGCGACACCCGCCGCGTGGAGCATCCCCGGCCATGAGAACGGGAGGTACTGGAGGTGCCCGAAATCGCCCCAGTCGGTCTGGAGGATGCCGAGGCCGCCGTACCGTTTCATCGCCGCGGCGGCGCGCCTGGTGGTATCGATCATGTCGCCGCGGCGCGACGCGAAGCTGTTCCATGACGACGTCCCGGGGGCGGCGACGAGCTTGAGTCCGGTCTTCGCGATCGCTTCCGCATGCGGTTCGAAGGGATAGCCGCGGTCGTATCCCCAATCGATGAAGACCGCGTCCTTCGGCAGTTTCGCAGCCGCTTCCGGATGGTTGACGAGGACGTCGCCCCAGAGCATCGGGGTCTTGCCGTACCGCGCCGCCTCGGCGCACAGGAGGTCGATGAAGTCGACGTAGACGGCTTCACGGCCGCGCGTGTCGCACACGGCCTTCGACTTTCCCTGCCCGAGTTCGAACGGTTCGTCGCCGCACAGGTTGAAGTAATTCGAGGTTGTCCGCGGCAGCATGTCCGCGTATAGTTTCTTCACGAGTTCGAGACTGCCGGGATCGAGCGGATTCAGGGTCGAGGCCGGGAACGGGAAGCCCCATGCGACGAACCCCTCCTCGCACTCGGCGAGAGGGTGGTACTCCGGTCGTGCGAGCCAGGCGGACATGTGTCCGAACCCGTTCTGGCACGGCACGAAGTCGATTTCGCGCGCGGCGCAATAGGCGTCGAGCTCCTCGTATTCGGACGGCGTGAAGGGCGTCTCGTCCTTCCACACCTCGGGGAAGGACGGATAGGCGTAGGAAAAACCCTCGACGTAGAGTTCGAAGTGGTTCATCTTGACCATCGCGAGCGCGTCGACGAAGCGCTCCACCGTCGCCATCGTCGGGATCTTGTCGCGGCTGACGTCCATCATGAAGCCGCGGAGCGGCAGGTCGGGTTCGTCCGCGATCGCGACACAGGGGATCCGGCCGCTGCGCGGGTCGACCAGCTGGCGGAGCGTCTGGAGCGCATAGAACGCGCCGCGGCGTCCGGAGGCGACGATCCGGACGGTCCGCGGATCGACTTCGATCCTGTAGGCCTCGGGGCCGATCGTCGGATCCAGCGAAAGCTCCAGACCTGCGTCCACCCGTCTTCCCTGACGGTGCGGAAACCACTCTTCGACGAAGCCGGCCAGGTCTTCGAAGGGCGGTTCGAAGCCGCGGCGGGAAAATCCGCCCGCGCAGGACGCATGCCCTTCACGTACTTCGTATCGCTTCGGTACCGGAATGATGTTCTTCATGGTTGCGTTTCTCCCGTCTCGACGATCCTGTCGTCGTTGATCGAATACAGATAGGTCCGGACCGGCAGTCCGGTCATGCGTGCGACATAGTCGCGATAGCCGCGCAACTGGGCGGCGTACGCGGGATCGTCGATGCGGGAAAGCTTGTAGTCGACGATCGTCGCCGCGGTCCGGCCGAGCAGAAGCAGGTCGATCGTTCCGCGCGTCGCGGTCGCGTCCGTACCGTCGATGAACGCGAGTTCCTGCCGGATCTCGCAGTCCCGCCAGCCGGCGAGTTCGGGATGGGACAAGAAGCCGAGGACGCGGATCCGCCATTCGGGTTCAAGTCGCGCGAGCGACGGTTCGAGCCGCTTGAAGTCGATGCTTTCAAGGATCGCGTGGAATCGCGTCCCGACGGCCAACGCGGCCTTCACGGCGGAATCGGGAAGCGTCGGTGCGCGCTTGGCGAAGCCGGATGTCGGGACCGTGCGCGGGCGAAGGTCGAGGGCGACGGTCCGGACCGGACCGACGGAAACAGCCGGCATCGCGGTCGGCCGCGGTAAAGTGGCGGCGGTCGGAACGGGAACCCTCCAGTCGCGCAGCGCGGGGATCCCGCGGAGCAGGTCGGCGAACGAACCGGCGCCGAGACGATGGCTCTCGGTCATCGTTCCGGACGCGTCGTACGGCGGATAAGGCAGGTCGTCCTTGCGGGCGTCGGCGAGGAAGAACATCTTTTCGCGCGTCCGCGTCATCGCCACGTACAGCAGGCGGATCCGTTCCGAGACCATGTCGCGGTCGACGGCGTCGCGCAGGAGGGCGTGGACGAAGGTGTCCTTGAAGCCGCGGTCGAAGGCCTTCGTGACGAGACCGAAACGGAGGTCGAACAGGAAGAACCCCTTCGTATCGGCGCGGTTGAACCGCTTCGACAGCCCGGGATAGAGGCAGAACGGAAATTCGAGTCCCTTCGACTTGTGCATCGTCATGATCGTGACCGCGTCGTCGCGGAGTTCGACCGGCTTCGCATACTCGATGTCGAGATCGCGCGACGACTCGATGCCGGAAATGTAGTCGAAAAGACCGGCGAACCCGGCCGCCGGCAGCGCCGCGGCCTTCTCGAGCAGATGGTCGAGTCGGGCTTCGGCGCTTTCCGGTTCGGGAAGCGTCGCCGCGTGGCGGTAGATGTCGCAGCCGTCGTAGAGCCGCGCCAGAAAATCCGGTGCGGTCGCATCCGCGGCCGCGGCCGACAGCGTGCGCACGAGGTCGCGGAGGGGGGTAAACGCCGCCGGCAGGATCCGTTCGCCGAATCCGGTCATGCCGCGGTCGGCGACGAGGGGCAGCGCGATGTCGTCGCGAATCCGATAGACGAACGAGCGGGCGGCGGCGTAAAGGGAGTGGCGGAACCAGTCCGCCGCATACGCGGGATCGGTTTCGCAGCGGACGAGACGGAGGATGGACAGGACGAACAGGATCTCGGTGGACGACAGGAAACGCTCGTCGGCGACCGCGAAGGCGGGAATGCCCGCGGCGACGAAGGCGTTGCGATAGACGTCGAAATCGGTCTTCCGGTCGACGAGCACGCAGAAATCCCCCGCGCGGCACGGTCGGTCGACCAACCCGCCTTCGGTCTTTTCCGTCACACGCGTTCCTTTCGCGAGTTCGGCGGCCACCAGGCGGACCAGAAGGTCGGCCTCGACGGCGGTCGGCGCGGATTCACCGGGATCGTAGGCGATCACCGCGGGGGCGAAGTCCTCATCCTCCGTCGCCTTTTCGCGCGCCGCCGTGAGTGATTCGCCGGCGCGGTAGTCGACGCCGCCGAGGGGTTCGTCCATGAGCGCGGTGAAGACGACGTTGACGGCGTGGAGGACCTCTGAGCGGGAGCGGAAGTTGTCGGAAAGCCGGATCAGGTCGCCGTCGCCGCCGTTCTCGACGGCGCGGCACTTGCGGATGAAATTGCCCGGATTGGCGTCGCGGAACCCGTAGATCGACTGCTTGACGTCTCCGACCATGAAGACCGACCCCGCGGAAAGCAGCTCGACGAGACGATCCTGAAGGTCGTTGGTGTCCTGATATTCGTCGACCATGATCTCGACGATGTCGGCCGCGCAGCGTTCACGCGCCCGTTCGACACGCTCCAGAAGCGCGATCGCGAAGGCGGTGACGTCGTCGAAGCCGAACAGGTTCAGATTCCGTTTCGCCGCCGACAGGCGGGTGCGGTAGTCGGCGACCGCTTCGAGCACCGTCGTGACGACGGAACGCGTCTCGTTCCAGGCGGCCGCGAGTTCCTGCTCGTTTTCGGCATAGAACGACTCGAACCACTTCTTCGCCTTCCCAAGGGTTCTCCGGAAGGGGGCGACCGCGGATCGCATCGCGATCGCGAGTTCCTCGTCGAGATCCTTCGCCTTCGCCGGCGTCGCCGGTACCTTGCAGGCGGATACGGCGGCGCGCAGGGAACGGTAATCGGTGTCGGGGAATGCTTCCGCGAGCGCCGCATAGGCGGCCGCGGCGGGACCGGCCTTGGGATGCGCGAAGCCGGACAGACCGTCGGCGGCGGCGCGTGCGGCGGCGCGAAGGTCGTCGCGGCGCCGCTTCAGGAGCGCGGAGAAGCGTCCGAGCAGTCCTTCCACGGCGATGTCGGAGTAATGGTCGCGGTCATATCCGGCGAGCCATGCGTCGGCGTCGGGAATCTGGCGCATGCCGGCGGCGACGAGCCTGACGGCTTCCGCGAATCCGTCGTCGTTTCCGTTCCAGACGCGGTCGACCGCCGACAGGAATCCGGGATCTCCGTCGCGATAGCGGTCGAGGACGACGTCCGCGAGAGTCGTCTCCTCGAGGCGCCGGAGGACGGCGGAATCGGCGATCCGGACGTCCGCCGGCAAGCCGAGCAGATGGTGGTTCTGCCGGACGATGCGGAGGGCGAAGGCGTCGAACGTCGAGATCACGGCGTTGTCGAGTTTCGGAAGCTGGTCCTTCAGGGCCGCATCGGATTCGATCTGCTTGCGGATGCGTGCGCGCATTTCGGCGGCGGCGGCGTTCGTAAAGCTGAGGACGACGAGCTTGTCGACGTCGATCCCTTCGCGGATCCGGGAAAGCACGCGGGCGGCGAGCACGGCCGTCTTGCCGCTGCCGGCCCCGGCGGAGACGAGAATCCTGCGGCGGCGCGATCGGATGGCGTGAAGCTGGTCACGGGTGAAGGCCATGTCACTCATCCTCCGTTTCGATCGCCGATTCATCGACGGCGATCTCGGGGATCCGGTCGACGGAGTAGCAGATTCCGCGGTTCTCGCAGTATTCGCAGGAAGCCGAGGGGCGGCCGGCGGGGCGTGGTTCGGGATCGATCGCGTACGACCCGTCGACGATCGCGGCGACGGCTTCGGCGATGAAGCCGTCGATCCTCGCCACCATCTCGGAGAGCGTCTCCGCGTCCGCGACGGCGGAGCGTTCGTAGAAGTTTCCGTCGTCCTTGATGCGGACGTTCCGGAGCGCGGCGGGACCGCCGACGGCGTCGACGGCCTCACGCGACGCGAGGATCAGGCCGTCGAGCCGGAGGGCGTCGGCGACCATGTCACGGACATCGGAACGGACAATCCGGCCGAGGGTGACGGGCTGGTAGTGGAATCCGCCGGGAGCGGCGCCAGGAATCGCCTCCGTCTTCTCGAGCAGATGGAGATAGAAGACCGGTTGGATGTCCGTTCCCTTGGCGAAATCGGTTCGGGAGAAGGATGTCGCGCCGGTCTTGTAGTCGACGACGAAGACGAGATTTCCACCCTCGCGTTCGAGGATCGCGACGCGGTCGATGGTGCCCTTCACGACGAATCCGGATGCATGTTCGAACGCGTACTCGAACTCGCGCTCGTGCGCGAAGTCGCGGACCGTCGCGTCACGTCCGCGCAAACGGTCCTCGACGATCTCGAGCCGTTTCGCCAGCAGGTTCCCGAGAACCGCGAGCCGCGGATCGGCATCGGCGTGCGCCGCGGCCGCTCTGCGCGCTGAATCCGCGGCCGGAACCGCGTCCGCGAAGGCGTCGCGGAGCGCCTTGTGGGCGATCTTCCCAAGTTCCTGGGAATCGGTCGCCGCATACGGAGCGAGTTTCAGGAGATGGTCGCAGAGAAAACGGAAGCGGCACCGGTGGAAGGTTTCGACGGAGGTGGCGGACAACACCGTCCGTCTGCCCCGCAGGCGCATCGCGGATGCTTCCGAAAGCGGTGCGAAGGCGGGATCGTAGGCATCAAAAGACGTCGAAAAGCGGGCGGAGAAAGCCGAAAAGCCGTCTTCTTGACGGCCGAATGCGCGTTCTTCATGAAGTCCTTTCGCATAGGTGAGGAACCCGTCCGACTCGGATTGGAGATGGTCGGAAGGGGCATAGGGCTCGGGTCGGACCGGACGGAGTCCCTCGAGGAGGAACGCGGGACGGGTTTGAGTACCCTCGCGTTCGCGGGGACGGAACAGGACGACTCGCTTCAGGGACGCGACCGCGGCACCGAGGCGTTTGCGGTTCCGGAGGTTGGCGGCGACGGCGGTCTCGAGGCCGAGGGCGGCCTTCTCGACGTCGCGGAGGTAGTCGTCGTCGACGACGGGCGACGGGAATGCGTCGTCGAGATAGTCGAGGATGAAGATCCGCCGCGCATCGTAGCCCGAAAGGGACGTGTGGGGGACGGAACGGACGACGCCCGTCGAACGTTCCCGGCGCACCGGTTCGCGGGCGCACTCGAAGGCGAGCAGCCCGGGACGGAGCGCTCCCTCGTTCCCGTGGCGCGAAAGGATCGAAGCGATGGCGTCGAGCGCGGCCTGTCCGGCGGCGGTCGCGTTCGCCGGATCGGTACGAAGGCGATCGAAGGCGGCCAGAGGATCGTCGGCCGCTGTCGCGAGGAAGGCGGCGCCGAGCGGGACGCGGTCGAGGGGGACGGTCGCATCGTCGACGACGGTGAAACCGTAGGCGGCAGAAAGCCGCGCGAGCTTGCGGACGGCGGCGGGCGACGCGTTGACGATCAGGACGTCGTCGGGCGGGACACCTTGGGAAAGCGTCTCAGCGACCAGCGCGGCGACGGCGCGGAGCTGCTCCTTCTCGTCGGCGGTCTCGATCAGGCGGATCGGGGATGGATCTGCATCAAGCAGGTCGAAACGGGCCGAGGCGCGGAAGTCGGCGTGATCCGGTGGTTCGACGTCGTTCAGGAGGACGACGCGCTCGGGATCGGGTCGAAACGCCGCGGGAAGGAGTCTGCCGTCCGCGACCAGCCGGCGGATGATCGCATGGAGGTCGGCGAGGGCGGGTATGGTACGTCCGGATGCGAGGACGCGAGGACAAGCGGCGGCGATCCGGGCGGCATGATGGACGTCGAAGCCGGTGAAATCCATGATCGCCTCGAGCGCGTCGTCGGCCAATGTCGGCAGGAAGGCGGACGGGTCGACCGTCTTGAACGGCGGAAGCGCGTGCGCCGTCGCGGCGCGGCGCAGGAGGGCATCGGCGTCGGCGGCGGAAGCGACGACGATCCTGTCGCGAAGCGTCATCCATCGATCATCCATGCGATCCCCTCCGTTCCCTTTTCACGTCCATTATATCATGGACGGCCGAAGACGGCGCGGGGCATTCCGATAAACGAAAGAAAAAACGCGGCCGGGGGAACGGCCGCGTCCTTCTCCGCCATGGGGCGGGGGAGCGTTATTCGATGGAGATGAATTTCTTGGCCTTGACGTTGGTTCCCTGGTGTGGGATCGAGAGGGTCAGGACGCCCTTGTCGATGGCGGCCTTGACGTCCTGTTCGGCGACGTCGTCGCCGACGTAGAAGCTGCGGGCGGCGCTGCCGAAGGTGCGCTCCTTGCGCAGGAAGTGCGCGCCCTTGTCCTCCTTCGACTCCTCCTTCTTCGCTTCGACCGTCAGATAGCCGTTCTCGAGGCTGATCTTGATGTCTTCCTTGGCGAAGCCGGGGACGTCGATCTGAAGCGTATAGCCTTCCTCGGTCTGACGGATGTCGGTCCGCATGCAGTGGTTGACCTGGCGGTTCCCGAAGCCGGGGAAGAAGCCGTCGAAGAAGTCGTTGAAGATGTCGAGGTCGTCGTTGCCGTTGCGTCTGATGATTGCGTTCATGGATGATATCCTCCTATATGTGATTGATATTGGCACTCGTCTCTCTCAAGTGCCAACCATATTATAGCATACTTGTTAGCAGTGTCAAGCATTGAGTGCCAATCTTCACAAAAAATCCACAATCGCTTCCACGAAAAGAAATGAGCCATCAAAGATGGCTCGAGTCACTTGAACAGAATCGTCGAGAGATAGCGTTCCCCGGTGTCCGGCAGGACGAGGACGATCTTCTTCCCAGTCATTCCGGGTTCTTTGGCAAGACGGATCGCCGCGGCGAGCACGGCTCCGCTCGAGATTCCCGAAAGAATTCCTTCGCCGGAGGCGAGTTCCCTGGCGCAGGCGACGGCCTCCTCGTTTGAGATGCGCTCGATCCGGTCGACGACGGCGGGATCGTAGTTCCGCGGGATGAACCCGGCGCCGATCCCCTGGATCGCGTGCGGCGCGGGCGCTCCTCCCGAAAGCACGGGAGAGCGTTCCGGCTCGACGGCGATGATCGTGACGGACGGCTTTCGTCCCTTGAGGAAGCGGCCGACGCCGGTGACCGTGCCGCCGGTACCGACGCCGGCGACGAACATGTCGATCGTCCCGTCGGTGTCGGCGAGGATCTCCGGCCCCGTGGTCGCGGCATGGACGTCCGGATTGGCGGCGTTCTCGAACTGCATCGGCATGAACGCCCCCGGAGTGGCCGCACGGATCCGCTCCGCCTCCGCGATCGCGCCCTTCATCCCGAGCGACCCGTCGGTGAGCACGAGCTCGGCGCCATAGGCGCGAAGCAGCGCCCGGCGTTCGAGCGACATCGTCTCCGGCATCGCGAAGATCGAACGGTATCCCCTGGCGGCGGCGACCATCGCCAAGCCGATGCCGGTGTTCCCGCTGGTGGGTTCGACGATCGTTCCGCCCGGCTTCAGGCGGCCGTCGCGTTCCGCGGCCTCGATCATCGCGAGCGCGGCCCGGTCCTTGACCGACCCGCCCGGGTTCTGCCGTTCCAGTTTGGCGAGCAGGACGGCGGACAGACCGTGCGTCCGTTCGATCCGCGCGAGGCGGACGAGCGGGGTTCCGCCGATCAGGGCGGTGACGTTTTCGAAGATTTTCATGGTTTCTCCTTTGCGGCCGATGCCGGTCGCGGGACGTCGGGGATCTTGCCGGCGACTTTGGCCCCCGCGGGGACCGATACGGTGATGAAGGCGTTCGAGCCGATCGTCGCACCGTCGCCGACGACGGTGGATCCGCCGAGGATCGAGGCGCCGGCGTAGATGGTGACGTCGTTTCCGATCGCGGGATGACGGCGGACGCCGCGAAGCGACTGTCCGCCCTTGGTGGTGAGCGCGCCGAGGGTCACGCCCTGATAGATGCGGACGTTTCGGCCGATGACCGCGGTCTCGCCGATCACCACCCCGGTGCCGTGGTCGATCATGAAGCGTTCGCCGATGGTGGCGCCTGGATGGATGTCGATCCCGGTTTCGCGATGGGCGAACTCGCTCGCCATCCGGGGCAGGAACGGAATTCCGGCCCGGTCCATCGCATGGGCGAGCCGATGGACCAGGATGGCGTAGAAGCCGGGGTAGGCGACGACGATCTGGTCGCGGTTGAAGGCTGCCGGATCGCCTTCGTAATGCGCCTCGAGGTCGAGGGCGACGAGCGTGCGTACCGCGGGAAGGGCGGCGAGAAACGCCTTCGACAGGTCCGCGGCGCGATGCTTCGCCTCGCATGCCGCCTCGGATCCGTCGAGATAGCGGAGCACGCGGACGATTTGCCGGACCAGCCGGCGGTGGAGCCGGCGGATCGCGATCGCCGTGCGCAGGCGACCTCCGGTCTCGGGACCGCGGTCGCCGAAATAGCCGGGCAGAAGCAGTTTCTTCGCCTCGGCGACGATGCGCTTGACTTCCCTGTTCGACGGCATCCCGCAACGCCCGTGGTCGCGCAGGATCGGTCGTTCGCGATGCGAGCGGTCGAGGGAATCGACGATTTCACGGATGGTCATGGGGATCGCCTCCTTGTAGCCCATCATTATAGCAAATATCCCGCTTTGATCCAAGCGATCCGTCCGGAAACGCAAGAGTCCGGCCGGAGCCGGACTCAGAAGCGGAGCGTGACGATTTCGGGAAAGAAGACGAGCAGGAAGCCGAGAACGACCATGATCGCGCCGCCGACGAGGGTCGACCACCGCGCGTAGCGGGAGGAGATGCCGGTGACGCGCATCGTCACCATCGCCGCGGCGAAGACGATAAGGTCGTCGAGCAGGAAGAACAGGATGTAGAGGCCGATGAACCCGTAGTAGGAAGCCGCCGGCAGCTGGTTGTAGACGAGGATCTGGGTGAACAGGAGCGGCAGGCCCGCGGAGCAGGCGAGTTCGACGAAGTTGACCGAGACCGCGAGCGTCACGATACCGAAGAGCGCGATCCAGAAACTGCCGTTCTTGACGATGGCGCGGACGCGGTCGGCGATCTTCCGCTTCTTCTTCGCGTCGGTGACGTCGCATCCGGCGTCGGGGATCTTCGCCTTCCGGAAGAAGCGGACGACGTTGCGGATGCCGAAGGCGAAGGCCGCGACCCCGATCACGATCCGGATCCACTGGACTTCGGAGATCGTCAGCGCGACGTTCAGCCATGCGGCCATGAAGAGGAAATACATCGCCGCCGAGGCGAAGAGGAACGCGCTTCCGAGCAGCCACATCCGTTTCCGGTCGCCGTGGTCGGCGAGGAGCGTGATCAGGAACAGAAGGACCCACATGGCGCACGGATTGAAGCCGTCGACGAAGCCGATGAGGACGGCGGCGAGGCCGAGCGATAGGTCTTCGACGGCGATTTCGCCGATGATCGGCAGATCGATCACGTCGCCGTCCGCATACCCGAACTCGTCGAAGTCGGCTTCCGTCGGGGTACCGCCGGCGGCGACGATCCCGACGACGTCGGCGTGCGCCTCCGTCGAATAGCGTACGATCATCGTCTCGATGTCGCGCCCGGTCTGGTCGTTGTATCCGGAAAAAGCGACTCCGCCGAGGACCGTGTACGGCGTTCCGGAGACGTCGCCGAAAGCGGTCTTGACGGCTTCGAAGAGGGCCGCCGCCTCAGCATCGGTGACTTCGTACTTCATGACCACGAGGTTGTCGTGGCGCGCCGCGATCGCGTCGAGCGCGACCTCCTCGGCGGCGCAGTTGACGCACGTGTCGAGATGGAAGAAATGGAGGACGACGACGTTCTCCGCCGTCGCCGTCGGTCGCGGGAAGGCAAGCAGAAAGCCGAGCAGAAGGAACGCCTTGAGCCACTTCTTCACGGGGCGATTCCCCCGAAGAAGCGTTCGAGTTCCTTCATCGTCTTCTCGCCGACGAGACGCAGGACCTCGCGCGTGCCGTCGAGGACGATCATCACCGGCAGGACGTCACCGATACCGTACTGGCGTACGGCGTCGACATCGTCGTCGTAGTCGTAGTCGATCTGACGGAAGTCGGGTCGATCCTTGAAGAAGACGCGCCAGCGGCTCTTCATGATCAGGCAGGAGGGGCACCAGACGGCAGTGAAGCGCAGGACGGTCATCGTTCGGCCACCTCCCGCACGCAGGCGATCAAGGCGTCGAGTTCGGATTCGAGGGTGAGATGCGAGAGCGAGATGCGGATCGAGGTCGTTGCCCGCCGTTCGTCCCCCGTCAGCCGCAGGACCGCCTCGGAACGCGACGACCGGGAACTGCACGCGGTCTGCTTCGAGACCGCGATGCCGCGTTCGTCGAGAAATCGGACCATGTCCGCGGCTTCGCGCGAGAGCACGCTCAGATTGAGAATGTGCGGGATCGATCCCGTGGGACTGTTCACGAGAACGCCGGGAATCGACGCAAGCGAAGCGACCAGCCTTTGCGCGAGGAAGGCGACGCGATGTGCGTGTTCCGGCTGGAGCGCGACGGCTTCCGCAAGGGAATCCGCGAGCGAGACCGCAAGCGGAGCGGCGGGGGTTCCGCTCCGGTATGGCGTGGTCGAGGCGCCGCCGTGGATCTGCGGTTCGAGCAGGACGTCGCGGCGCTTGATCAGCGCGCCGACGCCCTTCAGACCGTAGAACTTGTGCGCCGACAGGCTGGCCATGGCGATTCCGGCGAACGGGACGGGGATCTTTCCGACCGCCTGAGTGATGTCGGAATGGAACGCTGCGCGCGAGCGGGCGGCGACGAGAGCCGAAAGTTCCGCGATCGGCTGGACGATGCCGAGTTCGCTCGCCACGGCCGCGACGGAGACGAGGATCGTGTCGGGTCGCAGGGCGCGTTCGAGCAGTTCGGGAGTGACGCGGCCGTCGGCGTCGGTCTCGACGACGTCGACCTCGAAGCCGTGCTTGGCGAGGTAGCCGAAGCAGGCGGTGACGGACGAATGCTCGAACGGCGAGAGGATCAGATGGTTGCCTTCGGCGCGATGGTGGAGCGCATAGCCCTTGATCGCGAGGTTGTTGGCCTCGGTCGCACCGCTGGTGAAGACCGTTTCGCAGTCGACCGCTCCGAGCGCGCCAAGGACGGTCGCGGACGCCGACCGCATCGCTTCTTCCGCCGCGCGTCCGAAGGCGTGCGTCGAATTGGCGTTGCCGAAGACGTCCCGGGAGGCCGCGGCGAACGCGGCCAGCGCACGGTCGGAAGGCGGGGTGGTCGCCGAATAGTCGAGGTAGATCATGCTTGTCGCTTCCCTTCGCTTGAGGAATCAGACGTCATTCGGTATAGTGGATCGCGCCGCCGAGAACGCCGGCGGCGGCCTCGCGGATCGTTTCGGAAACGGTGGGATGGGCGAAGATCGTGGCTTCGAGGGCTTCGGCGGTCACGCCGTTCTGCATCGCCACGGTGATCGTCGCGATCAGTTCGTCGGCGCCGTCGCCGAGAATCGTCGCGCCGACGAGCGCACCGGTGCGTTCGTCTCTGATCAGCTTGACGAACCCGAGCGGCTGGTTCAGGATGAGGGCGCGTCCGTTCGCCGAGAACGGCGACTTCGTGACGCGAAAGGGAATACCGCGACGGTTCAGTTCCGCCTCGGACATGCCGACCCAGGCGACGGTCGGGGTGGTGTAGAGGACCGAAGGCACGAAGCGGTAGTCCATCACCGTCGGGATCCCGAGGATGTCTTCGACGGCGACCGCGGCCTGGCGGCTGGCCACATGGGCGAGCTGGACGAGATTCGTGACGTCGCCGATCGCGTGGATTCCCGGTATGTTCGTCCGCATCCGTTCGTCGACGGCGATCCCGCCGTTTTGCGAGAGCGCGACGCCGGTATTCTCGAGTCCGAGTCCGGAAAGTTCGGGAACGCGTCCCACGGCCGACAGCACGAGGTCGGCCGAAAGCGTCTTCTCGACGTCGTCCTTGCGGTAACGGATGGCGACGCCGTCTCCGGCGGTTTCCGCGGTGACGATCCGGACCGCGGTCTCGACGCCGATGCGGGCCTGTTTCGCGAACCGGAGAAGTCGCGAGACCGCGTCCCGGTCCGCCATCGGCAGGATCTCGGGAAGCGCCTCGAGGACGTCGACCTTGACGCCCAGACGGGCGTAGGCGAACGCGAATTCGATTCCGATGATTCCGCCGCCGACGACGATGAGCGACTTCGGGAGCGTCTCCATGGCGAGAATTCCCTCTGAATCGACGACCTTGGGAAGGTCGAATCCAGGGATCGGCAGCCGTCTGGTCTTCGCGCCCGTGGCGATGATCACATGTCTGGCGAGGAGCGTCCTGGTTGCTTCCGCGTCCTTGACGACGACGGTACGGGCGTCGGTGAACGATGCCGATCCGACGAGGACTTCGACGCCCGCCTTTTCGAGCAGGAAGCTGACGCCGTCGACGAGCGTCCTGACGATCCCGTCCTTGCGCGCCCGGATGCGAGCGTAATCGACGGAGACGTTCTCGGCGCCGACGCCGTAGTGCGCGGCGTTCTTCGCTTCCTGATAGACGTCCGCCGAGCGGACGATCGCCTTCGTCGGGATGCATCCGACGTTCAGACACGTGCCGCCGACGAAACGGCGTTCGACGAGAGTGACGCGGAGACCTTTCTTGGCGGCGAGAAGCGCCGCGACGTAACCGCCGGGACCGGCGCCGATGACGACGAGGTCGCGTTCTTGGAATTCGCTCATGGGAACCATCCTTTATTCAAAAAAGTCGCAGCTGCATGGAAGCAGACTGCAACTCCGTTCTATCGACATCATTATATCAATCGCCCGCGCGATTGTCAAGATTCGGGGGTGTGCGTGGCTCGCATTGGTTCGAACGACACGAACCAGGCGCCGAGCAAAAGCAGTGCGAGTGCGATTCCGAAGATCCATCCAGGGAGTTCCCGGAACAGGACGATCGACAGGCCTGCGCCGATGAAGGGCGCGATCGCGTAGTAGGATGCAGTACGGGCGGCGCCGAGGTGAGCCTGGGAAGTGACGTAGAGGAAGATGGAGAGACCGTATGCGACGAATCCGAGGAGAAGCGAGGCGATGATCGAAACGCCGTCGAAAGCGAAACCGCCCGTCACGAATGCGATTGCGAGCGCGACGGTGCCCGCGCCGTACCCTTTGACGACGACGACCCGGAGCGGGTCCTTCGTCGAGAGCATCCGCGTGCAGTTGTTCTCGAGGCCCCAGCATGTCGCCGCGGCGACGATGAAGAGAGAACCGGGGGAGAAGGCGAGTGCGCCGCCCTCGTCGAACGCAAGTAGCGCGCTCGCGGCGGTCACGAGCAAAATCCCGATTCCGACCCGTCGCGAGATCTTTTCGCCGAACGAGAAGAAGGCGAAAAGGGAAGTGGCGACGATCTCGAAATTGTTGAGAAGCGAGGCGTTCGCCGCTGCCGTCGTCTTCAGACCGACGAGCAGCAGGATCGGGGCGGCGACGTCGAGTGCGACCATCAGGACGACGTAGACGCGGTCGCTTATCGCAAACCGCGCGATGTTTGAGCGATTGCGTCGGAAGAGACCGACGACGGACATCCCGACTCCCGCGCCGAGGTAGAGGAGACCGGCGAGCATCGCCGGGGAGAGTTCGTGAAGCAACATTTTGGAGAGCGGTGCGGCGATCGCGTAGAGCGCGGCCGCAGCGAAAGCGTAGAGCACATGCAAAGGATGTTTCAATGGTGTCACCGTCCACGTTCCATTATAGCAGACTTTCGTGCCGTCGCGGAAGTTTCACTCGATCGAACGGTTAGCACTCTTCTATTGACAGTGCTAACAAATGGGCGTATAATGGATGCGAGAAAGAAAATGGGAGTGATACCATGCAGCAACAGGAATACGAGAATCCCCAGAACGACCAGAATGTCCTCGAGAAGTACGGTCGGAACATCATCACGCAGGTCAAGAGCGGGAAGGTCGATCCGGTCATCGGCCGCGAGGAGGAGATCCGCCGGATCGTCAAGATCCTCTCGCGCAAGACCAAGAATAATCCCGTCCTGATCGGTGAGCCGGGGGTCGGGAAGACGGCGATCGTCGAAGGCCTCGCCCGCCGCATCGTCGACAAGGACGTCCCCCTCGGTCTCCAGAACAAGACGATCTACGAACTCGATATCGCCAGCCTGCTCGCCGGAGCGAAGTACCGCGGCGAGTTCGAGGAGCGCCTCAAGGCGGTCCTCGACAAGATCAAGGCCTCCGAGGGCGAGATCATCCTCTTCATCGACGAGATCCACATGATCGTCGGCGCCGGACGCACCGAAGGCGCGATGGATGCCGGGAACATGCTGAAGCCGATGCTCGCCCGCGGCGAGCTCCACTGCATCGGCGCGACGACGCTGAACGAGTACCGCAAGTACATCGAGAAGGACAACGCCCTTGAGCGCCGCTTCCAGAAGGTCCAGATCGACGAACCGTCGGTGGAGGACACGATCTCGATCCTGCGTGGCCTCAAGGACCGCTTCGAGGCGTTCCATGGCGTCCACATCAACGACGCCGCGATCATCGCCGCCGCCACTCTGTCGCAGCGCTACATCTCCGACCGCTTCCTGCCGGACAAGGCGATCGACCTGATCGACGAGGCCTGCGCCTCGACGCGCATGGAGATCGACTCGATGCCGGCGGAACTCGACGGCATTACCCGTCGCATCATGCAGCTCGAAATCGAGAAGCGCGCCCTCGACAAGGAGTCCGACCCGGTCACGAAGGAACGGCTCGTCCGACTGAAGGCCGAACTCGAGGGCCTGCGCCGCGACGAGGACGCCCTCAAGACCCGCTGGGAGCGGGAAAAGGGCCAGCTCGAGCGGACCAAGGCCAAGAAGGCCGAACTCGAGCGGCTCCGCGTCGAGCTCACGAACGCCTTCAACCGTTCCGACTACTCGAAGGCGGCCGAACTCCAGTATTCGAAGATCCCCGCCATCGAAAAGGAGATCGCGGAAGCCTCGAAGCACGACGCCGACCGACTCGTGAGCGAGGTCGTGGGCGAGGATGCGATCGCCGAGATCGTCTCGAAGTGGACCCAGATCCCGGTCGCCAAGCTGATGCAGGGCGACCGCGACAAGCTCCTCGGTCTCGCCGACGCCCTGCGACGGCGTGTCATCGGCCAGGACGAGGCGATCGACCTCGTCGCCGACGCGATCATCCGCCAGCGCGCCGGAATCAAGGACACGTACCGCCCGATCGGCTCGTTCATGTTCCTCGGCCCGACCGGCGTCGGGAAGACGGAGGTGGCACGTTCGCTCGCCGAACAGCTCTTCGCCTCCGAAACCCACATCGTCCGCATCGACATGAGCGAATACATGGAGCCCCATTCCGTCGCCCGCCTGATCGGCGCCCCGCCCGGATACGTCGGTTACGACGAGGGCGGCCAGCTGACCGAGGCGGTTCGCCGCAAACCCTACTCGATCGTCCTCTTCGACGAGATCGAGAAGGCCCATCCGCAGGTCATGAACGTCCTCCTCCAGATCCTCGACGACGGCCGCCTCACCGACAACCAGGGACGCACCGTCGACTTCAAGAACACCGTCATCATCATGACCTCAAACCTCGGCAGCGAATTTCTGATCCGCGATCCCGACCACGGCACAGCCGAGGTCCAGACGCTCGTCCGGCGGCAGTTCAAGCCGGAATTCCTGAATCGCATCGACGAGATCGTCGTCTTCCGCCCGCTCTCGCGTGAATCCCAGACCCTGATCGTCGAGAAGATGCTCGACGACCTCGGGAAGCGTCTCGCCGGTCAGAACGTACGGATGTCCTGGAGCGAGGAACTCAAGAAGAGGATTCTCGACGAAGCCTACGACCCCGACTACGGCGCAAGGCCACTCAAGCGCTACATCCAGCGCCACGTCGAGACCTACGTCGCCCGCGCGATCGTCGAGGGGTCGATCCAGCCGAACGTCTATTACGCCCTTGAAGTCCGGGGCGACGGCCTCACGATCGTCCGGAAGTGAAAAAAAAGCGATTCCTCGCGGAACCGCTTTTTTGATGCCTTAGTCTTCCTCGCGCTTGCCGAGCTTCTTGTCGAGCATGAGGAACGTGCGGCGGTCGCCGCCGTAGTTGTCGTAGGCGAGCAGGTTGTCGTTCGCGTTCTTCTCCTCTTCGGCCTGTTCCTTGATGAACCAGTGGAGGAACTCCTGCGTGCGGAAGTCCTTCACGGCCTGGGCGGCGGCGTAGATGGCGTCGATCGAAGCGGTCACGAATTCCTCGTGGCGGAGCGATTCGACGAGCGGGTCGCGCAGCGTCGGATAATCCTTCGTCGGCTTGGCGATCGCGTCGAGGACGACGGCCTCGCCGTTGCCTTGAAGGTAATGCATGAACTTGAACGCGTGCTCGAGTTCCTCCTTGGCCTGGATGTCGAACCAGGCGGCGAAGCCCTCGAAGCCGAGGTTCCGGTAATGGTTGGCGATGTCGACGTAGAGATACGACGAGAAGAGTTCCTTGTTCACCTGTTCGTTGATCAGTTTCACGACGTTTTGGTTGAGTTTCATTGTTTGTCTCCTTTCTTGGTTTCGTGTTTCCATTATACCATGGATGGGCGGTTTTCGCCAGCCGGACGCCCGGCGACTCCCAGGCAAGAATGGAAAAGACGGCCGAAGACGTCTTCATTCATGAAGAATGAGCCAGTCGAGAAACCCGGGGAAGCGCCGCTCCCATGCGGATTCGTGGTGCGGGGCGCCTTCCTCCTCGACGTAGCGGAGATCGGCGATCCCGCGCCGTTCGAGCGCGTCGCGGATGGCGCGGGCGCCGTCGAGATAGAGCGCCGGAAAGGCGGGATTCCCACCGTCGGACGACTCGGCGGTGCCGATGTCGACGTAGCAGGACGCCGGATGGGGAAACGCGGCGGACAATTCCGCGAGCAGCGGTTCGCGGGCGAACCAGACCGCGGGGGAGAAGGCCCCGACCTTGCGGAAGGTCTCCGGACGGCGGCACGCCGCATGGAGCGAGATCAGCCCGCCCATCGACGATCCGGCGATCCAGGTTGAATCGGGAAAGGTCGGATACCGCTTGTCGACGGTCGCCTTGAGGACGTCCGCGATCCAGTCGACGTAGGCGTCGCCCTCGCCCCCGAAGGAGGCGCGGCCGAGACCGGGGATGAAGGATTCCATGTCGGGCTGGACCCACGGGGAATACTCGTCAAAGCGCTTCGGGCTCGGACAGTCGATCCCGACGACGAAGGGGACGCGAAGTCCGCGCCGGGCGGCGTCCGCGATCGCGCGGTGGACGTTCCACGATGCGCCATAGGCGCTCGTCGAGGCGTCGAACAGGTTGTGGCCGTCGTGCATGTAGAGAACGGGACGGCGTTCGTCCGCGGACAACCCGTCGGGGACGAGCACGCGGATGGTCTTGTCCCGGGAGAGCGCCGGGATCCGGATCGTGAGGACGTCGATCTTGGCCATGGGTCTCCTTCAGGTGTCGCGTTCGCCCTTGTAGAGCGTCGAAAGCAGTCTTCGGAGCGGTTCGTAGAGAAAGAGGACGGTCGTGAGCCCAACGGCGGCCATCGTGACCTCGGCCGGGAAGAAGTCGGCGACAAGGTACGGCCAGAGCCGATCGAAGCCGAACGTGATCGCGAAGGGAATCGCGAAGAACCATCCGTAGACGAATCCGAACAGGGTCGCTGCGAGGGTCTTCTTCCAGAGGGCGCCCTTTCGGAGGGCGCGCATCACGACTGCGAACAAAAGCCACGCGGCGAGCATCGCCGGCGTGTAGAGCAGATTGAACGACCCCATGAAGAGGTTGTCGAGCAACACGTAGCCCAGAATCACGGGATAGAGGAGCGCCGAAGGCAGGATCGCCGCGTAGACGGCGATCAGCAGGACCGTCAGTTGGACGTTGATGTCGAAGGCGAGCAGTTGTTCCTGGACGAAGAGGATCGCGAGCAGCATCGCCGAAAGCGTCGCCTCGCGGACGGCGATCCGGGGAGCCCTAGAAGGTCTCGAGCTTGAAGGCATAGACGGCGCCGTCCGTGATCGCGGTCGAGTCGATGCCGGAGTTGGCGTACTCGCCGTTCACGTAGAACGCGATGTATTCGTTTCCGTCGTCGGCGGTCACCCCGGCGACGCCGACGATATAAACGCCAAAGGAGGAGACGTAACCACAGGTGGCGTCTGGATCTCCATTGGCGTCGCCACAATAGGTTTCGAAGGTCGCTCGGACGAGACCGAGGAGGGTGTCGCCCTGATAGAACGGAACGGTTTCGGACGCGACGAGCACGTCGTCCGCGCCGTAGACCTCGAGGGTCACGACGCCGAGCCCGGAGGCGGTGGTGCGGCCGGCCTGACAGCCGACGAGCAAAAACGATGACACGGTCAAAAGCATGATGCCCAGTACTTTCTTCATGTTCTCCCCTTGGGAATGTATTTTGACGCAGGTAGGTCTCCCGGCTCGGTTTCATCTTCCGCGCACCTTCTCCCCTTGCGGGAATGGTCGTCGCGCTTCGTCCGCCTCACGGTTGCTGGCACAGTCCGGGAATTGCACCCGGTTCCCTGTTATGCACCTGTCATCAATCATGGATGTGTCGCCGGTGTTTTCCGGCAAGCGTATTCTACCACAAACGCCCCGCCGATTCAATCCGGACGGAAAGAAAAAAAGACGGCAGTGCCGTCTTGTTCGGAGGATGGAATCAGCGCTCGTTCGCGACGCTCGCGCGGACGAAGCGGAAGTCGGGATAGCTCCGCTGGAGCAGTTCGAGGGAGTTGTTCCAATGCTCGCGGTTGAGCGGCTTGGCCGTCTGGACCTTGACGTTGTGGCGGC